>DRQI01000207.1 GCA_011330545.1 Flavobacteriia bacterium | reverse complement strand
TTTAAGCTATTTTTTACTATATCCTTCATTTGTTAAAATTCATATATACGCAACATTAGACAGCCAAAACCCTGAAACTTACAAAACACTAAATTGAAGTGGTATTTTAAGAATTGTATTTCTTTTTCAAACTGTTGAGCATTACATCCGTCATTTTCTCCAAGTCAAATTCATATTGCCAATTCCAATCTTTTTTAGCTTGTGTATCGTCTATGCTTTGTGGCCAGCTATCAGCAATTTGTTGCCTGAAATCAGGCGAATAGGCAACTTTAAAACCGGGCACGCGTTTTTGTATGGCTGCCGTAATTTCTTTGGGTGTAAAATCTATGGCGGCAATATTGTATGAAAAGAAATGTATTGGCAATGTTGCCTGCATCATTGCGATAGTTGCCCGAATGGCGTCATCCATATACATCATTGGCAACCTCGTATTTTCGGTTAAAAAGCAATTATAAAATTTATCCGTTATCGCTTTGTGATAAATTTCTACGGCATAGTCTGTAGTACCACCGCCCGGATTTGTTTTCCAGCTAATAATTCCCGGATAACGGACACTTCGCACATCTACCCCATAATTACTTTTATAATATGCACACCAGCGTTCACCGGCCAATTTACTAATTCCGTAAACCGTTGTAGGCTCAGTAACCGTTATTTGAGGTGTATGCTGCTTAGGAGTAGTAGTACCGAAAACTGCAATTGAGCTTGGCCAAAATACTTTTTTAATCAATTTATCTTTCGCCAAATCAAGAACATGAAGTAATGAATTTATATTCAGGTTCCATGCTTTTTGAGGATATTTTTCTGCAGTTACCGATAGCATTGCTGCCATTAAATACACTTCAGAAATCGCATATTTTTCAATAACCTCAACAATCTTTTCTTTATTGGTTGCATCTAATATTTCAAAAGGCCCGCTTTGCATCAACTCGGTATTGCCTTCCCTAATATCAGAAGCGATAATGGCGGTATTTCCGTAAAGTTTACGTAATTTTAAAGTGAGCTCTGTCCCTATCTGTCCACATGCTCCTAAAATAAGTATTGTATCACTCATTAAATAATTATAAAAAGGTGAGCAAAGATAAAAATAAAAAGTGCTAAATGCTTACAAAACTTTATTTATTACTTTTGTTATGACAATCAACTTATAAGTACATGATAAATCGTAAATTTTTATATTTTTTTATACTTGTTATTAGTGTTTTTTCGTGCAAAAAGAAGGCGTTTTCTGAGAAGAAAAATACGCTAACTATCAAAGATTCGGTTACTATTGAGGATAAAAAAGATATCAGGAGCATAGGAGAAATACTACTTCCAGATGCTAAAAACAAAATTGAAACCTGGAAAGAGTATCAACAACTAGATGAGTTGATTACTAATTTTTACAGTATATCGCCCGATGAGGCTTTAAACCTATCTAAAGAATTATCAACACTTACCCAACAATTAAAAGATTCTGTAAAAATTGAAAGGTTTAAACAACATGACATTGGTATCCGTATAAATGTACTTAACAACAGTGCCTTGCGATTGGCAGATATGGCAACCATCAATGCTATTGACCCCACAGAAGTCAAAGCCGAAATTCAGAATATTTTAGACGCTTTTTCGGCTTTAAATTCTAAAATTAATAATATTACCAAGCAAGAAAAATTAGAAGCCGAGTTAAAAACGCTTCAAAATGACTAATTTAACATACTATTTTAATTGCAATACATGCAATTTTTAAGTTATTTTATTACATTTGATGCCCTGAATAATTCAAATATTTAATTTATGTTTAAAAAATTACTCATTTTACCTCTTTTTTTTCTTATGCTTACTGCAATAAAAGCACAAGAATTACCCTTGACAATTTCGAATGATAATGCTGCAAAAAGTAGTGCTAAGAAAGTGACCTTTAAAGAAACTGTTGAAAGTTTTGAAAAATACTTTGCAACTAAAGATATTACTAAAAAAGGAAGTGGCTACAAACCTTTTAAAAGGTGGGAATACCATTGGAGCCAATACTTACAAGCTGATGGTACTATTGCTCCGGCAGAATATTTATGGGATGCGTGGAAACAGAAAAAGCAGATGGAAAAGTCTGCCAAAGTAGCGAGCAACTGGGTTTCAAAAGGCCCTTTTTCGCAATCTAGCAACAGCGGGCAAGGCAGGGTAAATACTGTTTTTGTCGACCCTAATAACGCCAGTACTATCTATGTGGGCGCTCCTGCCGGAGGCCTATGGAAATCTACTAATAACGGCGTTAACTGGACACCTTTGACTGATGATATCCCTCAAATTGGAGTTTCGGGTATTGCTATTGACCCTGGCAACTCTCAAACTATCTATATTTCTACAGGTGATGACGATGCGGGCGATTCTTTTTCAGTAGGGGTTTTAAAATCAACTGACGGAGGAGCTACTTGGAGTCAAACCGGTAGTTTATCCGGCAATCCTAATTCAAGCAATGAAATTTTAATAGACCCTACAAATTCAAGTATTATTTGGGTAGCAACCAAAAATGGTTTATTCAAATCTACTAATGCCGGTAATACATGGGTGTTAAAACGCGCAGGTAATATTAAAGATTTTAAATTAAAACCGGGTGACCCAAATACGATATATGCCGTATCGGATGATAGATTTTATGTTTCTTCAAATGGCGGAAATACTTTTTCGGTAGTTGTAAATGGCTTGCCGGCCTCAAATCAAATTGGGCGATTAGCTGTTGAAGTAACTCCTGCAGCTCCGAATAAAGTATATGTTTTAGCTACCACTAATAGTTGGGCTTTTTTAGGTATTTATATTTCAGACAACAGCGGTGCGAGTTTTTCTAAAACCAATCAAAATACTAACTTTTTCGGAAGTACTCAGGCATGGTATGATTTAGCTTTTAGCGTATCTCCCACTAATGAAAATACGATGTTTGTAGGCGTTCTTGACATTTGGAAATCTGTCAATGGTGGTGATAATTTTGTTAAAATAAATGACTGGAGAAGCGTTAATCAATCATTTACCCATGCAGACATTCACTTCTTGAGATATTATAACGGCAATTTATATGCAGGTACTGATGGCGGCGTATACCGATCTACTAATAATGGTGCCAGTTTTACAGATTTAACTACCAACATGTCTATCAGTCAATTTTACAAGGTATCTGTATCCAGGCAAAATTCAGGTAAATTAGCAGGTGGGCTGCAAGATAATGGCGGTTTTTCTTTAATTAATAATAACTGGCATAATTATCATGGAGGTGATGGCATGGATGCAGCTTCAGACCCCAATGACGAAAGTACATTTTACGGATTTTCGCAATTCGGCGGAGGGCTAACAATTACAACTAATAATGGAGTAAGTAGTACTTTTATTGCAAATGCACCATCGCAAGAAACGGGCACTAACGACAGTGGCGGACATTGGGTAACACCTCTTGTAGCCAATAAAGCAAGTCAGCTATATGCCGGCTATGGCCAGTTATATGAATTTGCAAATGGAGGGTGGATTCAAGTTTCCAATCACAGTTTCGGAGGAGATTTAGAAAATATTGAAATAGACCCGAGCAATAATGATATCATTTTTGTATCGAGAGGGCTTACCCTTTACAAAAGCACCAACAGAGGGAAATCTTTTAGCACTCGGGCTGCTTTTCAAACAGGTATCACCGGCACGAGTATTAGTTCTATTGAAGTACATAATACCAATAGCAATATTATTTGGGTAACTACCGGAGGTTCAAATCCGCAATTTCCCAGTAGTGGCCAAACAGGTGGCGGTGTTTTTAAATCTACTGACGGAGGACAAACATTTACCGATATCACAGACAATCTTCCCAATGAGTCAAAACTTGTAATCAGGCATCATATGGGAAGCCCTAATAATTCTATTTATGTAGGTACTGCTTTAGGAGTTTATTACAGAGATGATGCTACCAATACGTGGGAACCATTTTCTACAAATCTTCCAAATGTAGCTGTTACCGATTTAGAAATCAATCCTTTTGATGCAACAATTACAGCGGCTACTTACGGTAGAAGTGTTTGGCAATCTAGCATTCCGTCTTTCGCTTTTACAGATTTAGATTTAACAAAAGTAAGTGCCCCTAATAGTGAGAATAATGTCTCTTGTGGCAGCTTCGCTCCGTCAATAAACGTACTTAATAATGGCTTGAATACAATCACTTCATTTACTGTTAATTATGATGTTGATGGAGGTTCTGTTCAAACCTTTAACTGGACAGGTTCATTGGCAACCAATGCATCAACAACGGTTAGCCTACCTAATATTTCAGCCCCAAGTGAAGGGCAACACACACTAAATTTTGAGGTAGTTGCCCCCAACGACATCAATCAGTTTAACAATATATCCTCAAGTACTTTTACTATCAATCAAAGCGGTGTAGGGCAATTTATCAACACTTTTGAAAATGTGAATACCGACCAATGGACGGCAGACAGCCTTTGGGAAATCGGAACACCTACCTCAACCAGTTTTAATAATATTGTTACTTCGGGATATGTAACAAACCCTTCGGGAAACTATACTGATAATACCGTTGCTTATTTGTATTCACCATGTTATAACTTGGCACAATTAGAAAATCCTGTTTTAAAGTTTAAAATGGCTTTTGATATAGAAAAAGACTGGGATGTACTCTATATGGAATATAGTTTAGACGGTAGTACATGGCAAGTACTGGGTACTGCTGCCGATCCTAATTGGTATAACAGTAGTTTTATCAATCCTAACAGGCCTTTACCTATCGGCAAACAATGGACAGGCAGAGATACGGTTTTAAAAGATTACAGCTTTGACCTTGCTGCTTTTACCAATGAAACCAGTATTATCTTTAGATTCAAATTCGCCTCTGACCAAAATACAAACGGAGAAGGCGTAGTGATTGACGATTTTGTTATTGATGCTACCGCGGTCTTGGCTGTGAATGAGTTTGAAGAAGGTGAATTTTCTATTTTCCCGAACCCTTCCTCAGCTATTTTTAATATTAAACGTACAACTACTGCCGGAGAAAATATGAATATTAAAGTGTATGACGTTACCGGAAAATTAATCCGTCAAAAAAATAATATCATCGATGCCAATTACAGGCTCGATATGAATGGTATCTCTAAAGGAATCTATTTTCTTCAAGTTAGCATTGATAATAAACGCTTGGTGAAAAAATTGATTTTAAATTAATTTACACCTGTAAATAAAATAAAGAGAGCTATTGATTAAAAATTAATAGCTCTTTTTCAGTTTAGTGATTTTAAGGAATCAATTCGAGTACTTTCTCATATACCATCGTTGCTTCCCATCCTCTGTATACTAAATAGTCAGCTAGTTTTTTTCTTCTTTTATAACTATTTGTTTCCTTAATTTTTAAAAGCCTTTGCTGAGCCAATTCATCAAAAGTTGCTTTATAATCACTTTCACTTATTTCCCGTAAGGCTGATGCAATATTATATTCAGAGATATCTCTACATCTCAATTCTCTGATGATGCGCTGTTTTCCCCATTTCTTTATACGAAATTTTCCGCGGGCAAAAGCCTTTGAAAACCGCTCTTCATTTAAAAAATCATTTTCTAACAAATGCAACAAAACTTGCCGTTTTACTTCACCAATCAAATGCATTTTTGCTAGTTTATTTTCTACTTCTTGATGGCAACGTTCTTGGTAAGAACAATAATATTCCATCTTTTTTTTCGTTTCTTCAATCATATTTATCTTCTTACTCTTTTTTTATTTTGTAAAAATATTCAAAATACGGGTAGGAAAATGATAAATTAAATTGTTACTAATAAGTAATACTTCAAAAACCCCTAAACCCTCAACTTTTCTCATTTGAAAAGTTGTAACATCTCCGGAATAATATTATGAAAAAAATATATTTTATACTTATATTTCTTTTAGAAACTCTTTTTGTTTTTTCTCAAGCCCCCACAAATAATAATTGTAACAATGCTACCGTATTAACAGTAGGTACCAACAGTACTCAAAATGTAGTAACCGGTACCAACGTAAATGCCACCAGTTCGGGTGAACTCCCCAATCCTTCTTGTGGGACTTATGGAGGAAATGATGTATGGTATACGGTACAAGTGCCGGCAACTGGTGTACTCACTGTTGAAACTCAAGATGCCGGTTCTAATATCGATACCGCTATTGAAATTTATACAGGTACTTGTGGCAACCTAACCGCCATTGCATGTAATGATGATATCAATTGGCCAAGCAACCCTTTTTCAAGAATAAACCTTACCGGGTTACCCAATACAACTGTATATGTGAGAGTTTGGGCATGGAATAATGCATCAACAGGTAATTTTAATATTGTTGCCTATGATGTTTCGCCACCTGTACCGCCAAATAATAATTGTACAAGTGCTACAAACCTAACTGTTGGAAACACAAATACTCAAAATGTTGTTACAGGCACTACTATAAACGCAACAAGTTCTGGTGAACTACCGGCACCTAATTGTGCCAATTACCTAGGGAATGATGTGTGGTATACCGCTTTGGTACCCGCTTCAGGCATTTTAAATATTGAAACGCAAGATGCAGGTTCTAATATTGATACCGGTTTGGCTGTTTATACCGGTACTTGTGGTGCCTTAACACTAGTAGCTTGTGACGATGATAGTGGGGCGGGATTATACAGTACCCTAAATTTAACAGGATTGCCAAACACGACAGTCTATATTAGAGTATGGGCGTATAATAATGCGAGTTCAGGTGCTTTTAATATTGTTGCCTATACACCACTTTGCCCTTTTACCACAAGGTGGAATGGTTCAAGCTGGAATAATGGGCTTCCAAACTCATTTACCTCGGCTGTATTAAATAATAATTATGATACAGCAATAAATGGTAGTTTTGAGTCTTGTGACTGCAGTATAAACAATAATAGAACACTAACGATTAGTGCTAACAATTATATAACTGTACATAACGATTTAACGGTTAACGGCACCTTGGATGTAGCACATCAGGGTTCGCTATTAATGACCAATGACAATGCAGTAATTTCGGTTACCGGAACGGTAAATGTGCACAAAACATCAACTGCCTTACATAATTTTAGGGATTTTACTTACTGGTCTTCACCGGTTAATACAACCATTACTCAAGTCTTTGGGGCAGGTTTAGGCGATGGCTCTGTCGATTCGAATAGGGTTTTTGAATTTAATACTGCTAATAATAGTTGGAATATTGCTTCAGGAACAATGGTAAAAGCCAAAGGGTATATCTCTGAGGCACCAAGAACGACACCTGCAGGGGGGACACATTCAGTCACTTTTACCGGAGCTCCAAACAACGGTGTTGTTGACATAAACGTCATTGGAAATGATAAATTTAATTTGATAGGAAACCCTTATCCTTCAGCAATTAATATTGATGATTTTATTGTGTCTAATCCTATAATTGACGGAACAATTTGGCTGTGGACACACAATACAGCAATTTCAAATGGTACTACAGGTGATTTCATAGCGAATGACTACGCCACCTACAATCTAACGGGTGGAACGGTAACTGCTTCTTCGGCGCCTTCCAATCCGGGAGGGGTGCCGCCTACAAATAATATTGCCTCTGGACAAGGGTTTTTTGTAAAAGCAACTTCTTCGGGTACTTTATCATTTAATAATAGCATGCGGTTACAAGGGCAAAACACACAGTTTTTTAGGGCTTCTAATACCAAAAAATCAATCACTCAAGAAAAAGATAGGATATGGCTACATATTGAAAGTGCTACCGGCGGTGCTTTTAATCAGCTTTTAATTGGTTTTTTTGATGCTGCTACTGACGGAGTAGACAGAGGTTTTGACGGGGCAAAAGTAGGGGCGGCTTGGATAAGTTTTTATTCAACCATAGACAGTACCAAATATGCCATACAAGGCTTAGGTAGTTTTAGTGCTGACAAAAAAGTACAGCTGGGTTTTGATACTTATATCCCCAATCAAATGACTTACAAAATCAGTATCGACAAAATGGAAGGGGCTTTAAAAGAAAATGATATCTATTTGGTTGACCACGAATTAAATATTACACATGATTTAAAACTAGCCGATTACGAATTTAGTGTTAACGGAGCCGGTAATTTTCTCAATAGATTTACTTTACGGTTTTCTAAAACCTCAAAGGAAGAAACACCTACACAAGAAGAAACAAGTACTGATTTTGTGGTAATGAACCAAGAGAATACATTATTGTTAAGAGCCGGTTCAGTAATGACAACCCTTAAAATTTATGACCTTACGGGAAGGTTACTCATTGATAAAAACCCTCAAAAGAAAGAATTTGCCCTTAAAACCCAATCTATCAGAAAAGGCACTGTTTTAGTGGTCAATGCTGTTTTAGAAAACAACCAATCTGTTTCTAAAAAAGTACTCTTATATTGATACAACTGCCATGCCATCTGAATTTATTAAAAAGTTCTAAAACAAAAAAACCGGCAATAAATTGCCGGTTTTTATATGATATAATACTACCTTATTTCTTTATTATTAGCATCAAAAAAATGATACTCTAAATATTGGTAGGCATCTCTTGGTATAACTTTAATCCACTTTTTGTATTTAAAAAACCATTTATTTTGCAATGACGGAATTCCTTGTTTAATATAGGAAGCAACAAAAGGATGTGTATGCAATACAACTTTTTTATGCTTACTAACAATTCTTTCCAATTGGTTTTCAATCTTTTCTACCAAAATGATTGGCGCCTCTACTTCGCCATTTTTATTTGGATTTTCTTCTTTGGTTTTGATGACCATTTCCGGCCTTACTCGCTGCCTGGTGATTTGCACTAGGCCAAATTTACTCGGTGGCAATACTTTGTGTTTTGTTCGGTTCGATTTCATTTCATTCTTTAGATGTTCATAGAGCTTATGCCTATGTTCTGCAGAATGCATATCAATGAAATCTACTACAATAATACCACCCATATCTCGCAATTGCAGTTGCCGGGCTATTTCAGAAGCAGCGATTAAATTTACTTCTAACGCTGTGTCTGCTTGCGAATTAGCCTTATTTGAACGATTACCGCTATTTACATCTATTACGTGTAATGCTTCGGTATGCTCAATGACTAAATAAGCGCCTTTGGGCATAGAAACCGTACGGCCAAATGCAGTTTTAATTTGTCTTTCTATACTGTATTTTTCAAAAATCGGTATTTTAGACCTGTATAACTTTACAATGGATGCTTTTTTAGGGGCAATCCGTTCTAAATATTCTTTTAATTCTACATATAAGGCTTTATCATTTGTAACGATACTTGTAAAAGAATCATCAAAAATATCTCTCAGTATAGAGGAAGCTCTATTTAACTCAGACAATACTTTTACCGGTGCTTTTGCATTGGGTAATTGCTTACACATATTTACCCATCGCTGTAATGAATTTTGTAAATCCCTATCTAATTCTGCAACTTTAATTCCTTCTGCAACAGTTCTCAAAATAACACCAAACCCTTTAGGTTTGATACTCTTTACAAGTCGTTTTAATCTTTCTTTTTCTTTTCTATTCGATATTTTTTGTGATACCGATATCCTATCAGAAAAAGGTACTAATACTAAATGCCTTCCGGCAATTGATAACTCTGAACTTATACGAGGACCTTTTGTAGAGATTGGTTCTTTTACTACTTGAACCAATAAGTTTTGACCAGATTTTATAACTTGGTCGATACTTCCATTTTTATTGATATCTCTTTCAAAATGGAAATTTTTTAAAGTGAATTCTTTAAGTTTACCTGTGCTTACTAGCTTAGTGAATTTAGATGAAGACAATAATTGCGGGCCTAAATCGTGATAGTGTAAAAATGCATCTTTTTCACTACCAACATTTACAAATGCAGCATTTAAGCCTGATAATGTTTTTTTAATCTTGGCTAAAAAAATGTCGCCAACATTAAATTTATTATCATTTACTTCTTTATGTAATTCTATAAGCCTACCATTTTTTAATAAGGCAAAATCTATATCAGAGGAACTTGATCTAATAATTAATTCTGTTTTCACTCTGTTATATGTTTTGTTATCTACACTACAAATAATAATGTAAATAGATTAAAAAATAATTACAGGTTTATAAACTATAACCTGACGAAATTTACACGATGCAAATTTCTTTTTTCAATGAACGATTAATACCATAAAAAGAAAAAATAGCAAAGGCTATTTTTTCTTTTTATGCCTGTTTTGTCTACTTCTTTTTTTACGCTTATGAGTAGAAATTTTACTGCGTTTTCTCTTTTTACCACTTGGCATAATCTAACGTTTTTATGAATGATTTATTTTACAGGAACATTTTTCTTTACGCCCTCTACAAATACTTTAGCCGGTTTAAACGAAGGAATATTATGCGCTGGGATTTTAATAGTTGTATTCTTAGAGATATTTCTCCCTGTTTTTTCAGCCCTAGTTTTAATAATAAAACTACCAAAACCTCTTAAATACACATTTTTATTACTCTCCAAAGCCCCTTTTACTTCTTTCATAAAATCTTCTACTACTCTCAATACGTCTACCTTTTCAATTCCAGATTTTTCTGAAATATTGGCAACAATCTCTGCTTTTGTCATTATTATTTATTTTAATTTGTTAATTGTATAATTTTAGGGTGGCAAATATAAGACATTTAATCAATTTCAAAAAGCTAAATCGTTAAAATTTAATTAGATAAAAGCAGTATTATTGCAGAATTATAATCACAGATGCAATTTTCTAATACATTAATACACTGGTATTTACAAAATAAACGCGAATTACCTTGGCGAAAAACTAAGAATCCTTATTATATTTGGCTTTCTGAAATTATTTTGCAACAAACCAGAGTAAACCAAGGATTGGCTTATTACGAGCATTTTATCACTTCTTTTCCAACAGTTTACGATTTGGCAAATGCCGAAGAAGAAACTGTTTTAAAACATTGGCAAGGCTTGGGTTACTATTCAAGGGCCCGAAATTTACACCATGCTGCCAACTATATTGTAACTAAATTAAAAGGAATTTTCCCTAGCAATTACAAAGGCCTACTGCTGCTCAAAGGCGTAGGTGATTATACCGCTTCAGCGATAGCTTCAATTTGCTATAATGAGCCCACTGCCGCTGTTGATGGCAACGTATACCGGGTGTTGGCACGCTATTTCGGAATTCACACTCCGATTAATTCTACTGAAGGAAATAACCAATTTAAACAACTGGCACAACAACTTATCGACCATAAACAGCCCGGTATTTACAATCAGGCCATAATGGAGTTTGGTGCCCTACAATGCAAACCTCAAAACCCCAATTGTATCAACTGTCCGCTACGCACAACCTGCAAGGCTTTACAGCAACAACTAATAGGCGAACTTCCTGTAAAAGAGAAAAAGGGTATTGTCAAAAAACGGTTTTTTAACTACTTGGTGATTATAGATCCACAGCGTAACGTGCAAATACAACAGCGAAGAGAAAAAGGAATTTGGCGAAATTTATATGAGTTTCCGTTGATAGAAACCTCTAATGAAATCCATCTGAAAAAATTACTTGCAAGCCCTAAATTTAAATCATTTACACATAATATGAACGTTACTGTTACCCTTTATAACACTTCGGCAATTGTTCATAAACTATCACATCAACACCTTTTTACCAAATTTTGGATTGTTGCCGCCGACAGCCAAATTGAAAATGGTATTTCGTGGAATGATTTTGAAAAATATCCCGTACCGGTTTTAATTCATAATTTTGTAGAAAACTTTAAAACCAACGCGTAATTTTTTTCATTATCTTTGAATAAAAATTCAAACTAAAATGGCAGGCACGTTAAATAAAGTAATGTTGATAGGGCATTTAGGCGACGAAGTAAAAATGCATTATTTTGAAGGAGGAAACTCCATCGGACGGTTTCCGTTGGCTACCAATGAAAGCTATACCAATCGCCAAACCGGCGAGCGCATAACTACTACCGAATGGCATAACATAGTGGTTCGTAATAAACTAGCCGAAATTTGCGAAAAGTACCTCAGCAAAGGAGACAAAGTTTATGTTGAAGGCAGAATAAAAACACGCCAATGGGAAGGGCAAGACGGAAATAAAAGATATACCACCGAAATACACGCGGCCGATATGACGTTTTTAACCACAAAAAAAGATTTGACAGCACCTGCCAAACCAACGGAAACAACACCTTCTGTTTCAAAAACTGAATCTTCAACACCTCAGGCAACAAGTGGCGAACCTTCTCAAGAACAAGATGATGATTTGCCATTTTAAAATATTTTAACGTTTAACTAAATTAGAATTCATTGGACCCTGAACCTTCGAGTTTGTTTTTAATCATTGCCGTTAATTGGCCATTAATAGGCGGCCTTATTGCACTACTGGCTTTACTCATTATATCTGCTCTAATATCAGGTTCTGAAGTAGCTTTTTTTTCACTGTCTAAAACTGATTTAGACGAAAGTATTACAACAAAATCAAAAAAATTACAATTGGTTGCCAAATTACTCCAACAACCAAAAAAATTATTGGCAACCATTTTAATAGTCAATAATTTTATCAATATCTTAATTGTATTGCTCTTTGCTTATTTAGGAGAGTATTTTTTTAGCAATATTAATTATTCAATCAACTTATTTCTCTTTACAGTTTCAACGCGCTTTTTACTAGAAGTAGTGTTGGTAACTTTTCTAATTCTTCTTTTTGGTGAAGTATTGCCTAAAATCTATGCCAATAGAAATGGTTTAAAATTTGCTGTTTTTATGGCTCTTCCGTTAAGAATACTGAATACGATGCTTAGCTTTTTAAGCATTCCGCTGATGAATTTAACATCAATAGTAGAAAATAGATTGGGCAAAAAAAAATCAGATTTTTCTGTAGAGACACTCTCTCAAGCACTTGAACTTACCTCAGAAGAAGCTACCACTAAAGAAGAACAAAAAATCCTAGAAGGCATTGTTACTTTCGGCAATACCGAAACGGTACATGTAATGTGCCCCAGAACAGATGTTTTTGCTTTAGCTGATGATGAAGATTTTACCAAAGTAGTTAAGAAAATTATTAAAAACGGACATTCGCGTATTCCGGTATATCACGAAAATATCGATGAGATTATTGGCGTTTTATACACCAAAGACTTACTGCCCCATCTCGATAAAAAAACATTTCAATGGAAAACCCTGCTTCGAGAACCTTTTTTTGTTCCCGAAAATAAAAAACTCGATGATTTGCTCAAAGAGTTTCAAGAAATGAAAAACCACTTGGCTATCGTTGTAGATGAATATGGAGGTACATCGGGTATCGTCACCCTAGAAGATGTTATCGAAGAAATTGTAGGCGATATTAGTGATGAATTTGATGATGACGATTTATCCTATTCTAAACTAGATGATTATAATTATGTTTTTGAAGGAAAGATAGCCTTAAAAGATTTCTATAAAGTCTTAAAAATTGACGAAACGGTTTTTGAAAAACAAAAAGGGGAAGCTGAAACCTTAGCAGGATTTATTTTAGAGATTAATGAAAAATTTCCCAAACAAAACGATACAATCGCTTTTAACAGTTATATTTTTAAAATTGAAGTGGTTGACAAAAAACGCATCAAACAAATTAAAGTAACGTTGCCCAATGACGAATAAATCAATAAATACCATAGTAATGCCCGTTCGGCAATCCGTAATAAATAGTATAGCATCAAAATACGTATTCTCTATCATATCGCTGATACTGTTATTCGCTTCTTGCAATGAAGAAACTTTACCCAAACCTAAAGCTTTTTTAAGGTTGTCTTATACCAATGCCACAGCATATCATAAAACAACAAGCCATTGCCCTTATAGTTTTGAAATTTCAAGCCATGCTATAACTACTTATAATGAAAAATGTTGGGTTACTATTAAATACCCAAGACTAAAAGCTACTATAAATATTACGTATCGGCCGGTAGAAAATAACTTAAAAAAGTTGCTGAAAGAATCAGAAAAACTCACTTATAATCACGCTATCAAAGCTGATGGTATCAGCACCTTGCCTTATGAAGATTTTAAAAATAAAAAATACGGTGCCATTGCCGAAGTAACCGGCAACGCTGCTTCGCCCATACAATTTCACCTTACTGATAGTACAAATAATTTTATTACAGGTGCTTTGTATTTTAGGGTACAGCCCAATTACGATTCTATTTTGCCTGCCGTAAAATTTATAGAAAAAGATATCAGGCACCTGATGGAAACCTTAGAATGGAAAAATTAACGGTATAGCTTGTGTGGCTAAACCCTACCATTTGGATATATTTTAGATGATTATAACCGCCTCATCACTTTTTTTACTAAATTATCACATTTATACAATCCAAATTCAAAGAGTTCTTTTTTAGAAGTTGCCTCATATAAATTCTCTTTAATTTTTGTCTTAGCACGGTGCAAACGTACTTTTACATTAGCATTTGATATTTGCAGACAACCCGAAACTTCGGCTATGCTCATCCCTTCAATTTCCCTTAGCACATAGACACTTTTATATTTTGCACCTAATTTATCGATGGCATTTTCTAACATCTGTTTTGCTTCTTGTCTAATCACTTTTTTTTCCGGATTCACCTGATTGGTATCAGCAATTTCTAATATACCTGTATGGGCTACATAGTCTTTTGATTTGTGCAAGGCAATATATTTTCCTTTTGTTTTTAATCGTGCTAAGGCTTCATTAATTGCTATTCTGATTAGCCAGGTTGAGAATTTGGCATCGCGTTTAAACTGGTGTAATTTCTCATAGGCTTTTAAATAGGCGTTCTGCATACAATCTTCAATATCTTCTTCCTCCTTTAAGTAACTTCTTATCACTCTGTAAAGTATTTGGTTATTACGCCTTAAAAGGATTTCGTACAGCTTTTTTTCACCTGACAACACCCTACTTACCACCTCATTGTCTGATAAGGTATACGCCCTGCTATCGGTAATTTTTAACAATTTCATTATATTACATTTACTTTTGATTGAATCTTTTAATAGTGGCTTTCTTTAACGCACTAAAAACATCGTAATGCCATCTTGTGTACTTTGTTGGCCGCAGCTCAACATACATCAACGTCAAAAGGTCTTATTTGCCCAATACCAAACCTATTAACATTTTTTGAGATTCTCGCCTTGCCGGCAAGTTTATTTCCCTCAAAATGCCGCGACAGAATGACACCTTTTAATCAGCTTTATTAGTTTTAATGCTTCGAAGTTACTATTATTTTTCCTTGCATTACTATATGAAGGCTACAATAATAAGTATAACTTTCAGTAATTACTTTTGACCAAGATTTACCTTGTTGTAAGGTAGCCGATGTCCATTTTTTATTTTCTGTTTCGGTGACATTATGCGGAAAAATATCACGATTCACCCAAACCACCGTATCTCCTTTTTGTACCGTAAGCTCTGACGGGTTAAATTTCATATTTTTAATTTCTACAATGTGTTTTGTTTTCAAAACTGAATGTTGCGAATAGGCCGTTTCAGCCAATCCTATCAAAGCAATCAATACCAACAACAGGTTCTTCTTAAAAAAAACAGACACTACATTTATCATTTTACAGTTTCTTTTGAACCATTTCAGCATGCCCTAAATGCGCCTCTAATGCAGGCAAAACCGTTTCTAACAGCTGTTTTAGTTCTTTATTGTCAGATTCGGGTATCAGTAAATCTCTTACCGCGGAAATAACCGCTTTGTGATAAGCAACTTCATTATCAATATATAGTTTGTCAAAATCTTTACGGGATGCCCTGCGCAACATCTTTTTTGTTTTTTCGGCACCCTCTAACAACGACTTACTAACAGCATTATCTTTTGGGGTTACACTCAATTTTGTTACGAGGGCAACGGCTTGTTTAATAACCGCATTATGGTCAGTTAACATTCGGTTGGCAAAATGTAAGATTTCTTTGTTCTTTGATTTTTTTAAGGCAATTTCGGCATAACTGATATCTATTTGATTAGCAACTACAGCCACCGAAGCCACTTCGGGGTCTGTCAATGCTGTAGTTTCTTGAGAGAAGCCTGAGATACCTGTAACAGACAGCATTACTAGGGTTACTGCCATCTTTTTAAAAATTTTAATTGTTTTCATTTTTATAGTTTTTGATTATTTATATCCGTTAGATTAAGAAATGGATAAAAGGTTACAAAAACTATGGTGATAAACGGTTACGGGTATATGATAAAAAAACTAAAACAGTTCTTAGAATATATTTTAAAGTTAACAGCTGCCATTCCACTCGGCATAAAATTGCTGTAAATACCGTTCCATAAATTTATGCCTTTCTGTGGCAATTTGCCGTCCGGTTTTAGTATTCATTTTATCTTTTAACAGTAATAATTTTTCGTAAAAGTGATTGATAGAAGGCGCCGTAGATTTTTTATATTCTTCTTTGGTCATATTCATATTAGGTTGAATATCTGGATTATAAATAGCCCTATTTTTAAATCCACCATAATTAAAACATCGGGCTATACCAATGGCTCCAATGGCATCTAGCCGGTCGGCATCTTGTACAATATCTAATTCTTTAGATGAAAAGGTGCGCTTGACATTACCGCCTTTAAATGAAATATTTTTGATAATTTGAACTACGTGTTCTATCACAGCACTATCAACATCTTGTTTCAATAAAAACTCAGTTGCTTTAAGCGGGCCAATAGTTTCATCTCCATCGTAAAATTTGGCATCGGCAATATCGTGCAGTAAGGCTCCCAAAGCTACAACAAAGCCGTCAGCATGTTCGCCTTTGGCAATCAGTTTTGCGTTGTTATACACACGTTGGATATGAAACCAATCATGTCCGCCTTCTGCATTTTTTAAAACCTCTTTTACAAAAATAATGGTATTGTCAAGAATTTGCTGTTCGTTCATGCCTTAAAAATAAAAAACCTCTGAACAATCAGAGGCTTTTTTTATAAATTTTAAAAATTAAAATCCCTCTTTTAAAAGAGTTGGCTCTTTCTTAACAATATTCCTCGTACGCTCCGGCTAAATTATCGGCAATCACTTCCGCAGAACGGCCTTCAATATGATGGCGTTCGAGCATGTGTACCAATTCACCGTCTTTAAATAAGGCTATGGCAGGCGACGAAGGTGGAAAAGGCACCATATGTTCTCTCGCTTTGTTTACCGCTTCGGTATCAACCCCGGCAAAAACTGTAGCGAGGTGTGTTGGGGTTTTATCAAATTGTAATGATGCCACAGCACCCGGCCTAGCCGTTCCGGCGGCACACCCGCAAACAGAATTCACCATAATCAACGTAGTGCCTCCTTCTTTAAGGATATTTTCAACGTCTTGAGCAGTATATAATTCTTTAAACCCTGCATTTACCAACTCTTGGCGCATGGGTTTTACTATTTCTTCTGGATACATAATTTTAAGTATTTTGTCTATTAATTGACGACAAAGATAAGAGATATTTACAATAAATGTATCTTTGAAAAATATTAGAAAGAATTAGTACATGTCAAATTTTGCAAAATGGCTAGGTGCCACATTAGGATGGTCTTTTGGCGGGCCCATTGGCGGAATCATAGGCTTTGTGTTAGGGAGTTTTATTGACGGATTTTCTGAGACAGACCTCAAAGAATATCAACAAACCGATAGAAGAAGCAGCAAGGCTGCCACAACCTCTTCGGGTGATTTTGAAATTAGCTTATTGATTTTAGCTGCCGTAGTCATTAAAGCCGATGGTAAAATAGACAAGCGCGAATTGCGTTTTGTCAGGCAAAATTTTATCAATATGTACGGTACGGCGCGTGCTAACAAAGCCTTTAAACTCTTTAACGGAAT
>DRQI01000206.1 GCA_011330545.1 Flavobacteriia bacterium | reverse complement strand
ATAGGGTTGGAAATCCTGTGGCTACTAAAACGTAACATTCTTTTGAAGGTCAATGATTTTGCGGATTCGGCATTGGCAGTTAAAAAAGTTCTCGATACGCCGCTCCTTCGTCGCGGCACTATCATTCCATTGACGTTATAATAAAGTACACAAAAATTGTTTATCAATAATTTACAAGTTGATTAGAATGTAAAATAACAATTGTATTCATATCACAAAAAAGGTAAATCACTTTATCAAGCTACAATTCCGATAAAAAAGAAACCAACTTCTGTATGGCTCTGCCGCGGTGGCTAATAGCACTTTTTTCTTCTAATGACATTTCGGCAAACGAAATATCAAAACCTTCTGGTTTAAAAATAGGGTCGTAACCAAAACCGTGCTCTCCATGTTTTTGCGTTAATATTTCTCCTTTACAAACACCTTCAAATTGATATTGTTTACCTTCTAAATTCAAGGCTATCACCGTTCTAAATTGTGCTTTTCTATTGCTAATTCCTTTTAAACGGCTCAATACTTTTTGCATATTGGCGACAGCATTATTTTCTACTCCGGCATAACGTGCCGAATAGACACCCGGAGCTCCGTTTAGGGCTTCAATTTCTAATCCTGTATCATCGGCAAAACAATCCATTTTATAATGCCGTGTCACATAATCAGCCTTTAATTGGGCATTGCCTTCTAAGGTATTAGCCGTTTCAGGTATTTCTTGGGTACAATGAATGTCTGATAAGCTCAGTAAGTCAATTGTCTTAGGCAATACCGCCTGTACTTCCAGAAGTTTATATGGGTTGTGGGTAGCAAATATGAGTTGCATAGATTACAAAAATACGCAAATGAAAAATACACCTAAATACATAGCCAGATGCACGTATTATACAAATACATGTAGGTTATTTTAATTTTACTCAGATTCTATAATAGAAAACCTATTACATATACTGCGCTTAACAAAAAGCCTTACGCTTTTCCTAAGATACGAAACATGCCGGTTCCACAAGTTGGGCAAGTGCCTTTCATAGCTTTTCTTCCATTTTTCATTGTCACTTCAGTCGCATTTTTTATTTCTCTTTTTGTTTTACATTTTACACAATATCCTTCCATAATTTTATAAATTTTAGTTTAATTAAACAGTTATGCTCAAATATAGGTTTTATATAAGGCCTTACCAATAATTGTTGAAAAGTGAGTGCTATTGTAAATAAAAACAGGTAAATTATCACTCTTTCTTCGTAGATTGCAAGCACTTTTCAAAAGATGCTTTTATGAAAAAATCAAGAATTTATAGTTTTCTTTTTATTGCCTTCAGTATTTTATTAGTCAGTTGTGCTTCCTATAAACCAACGGCACCTGCTGTAAAACCCACATTGATTTTAGTTTCTTTTGATGGTTGTCGTTATGATTATCCCGATAAGGCAAAAACGCCTGCCTTAGATAAGATTGCAGCAAGTGGCGTAAAAGCCAAAGGCCTTAAAACATCTTTTCCGTCTAAAACATTTCCCAACCACCTGACCATTGTTACGGGCTTGTATCCTGAACACCACGGTATCATAGCCAATCGTATTTATGATGCTACAACCGACACCTTTTATACTTTACGCAATGGTGCCGCCAGAGAGGGTAAATGGTATCACGGCGAGCCTGTTTGGGTAACAGCAGAACGGCAAGGGATAAAAACGGCAACTTTATTTTGGCCGGGGTCTGAAGCTCAAATTAACGGATACCGGCCAACGTATTACAAAAAATACCAACATAACCTGCCTTTTGAACAACGCGTACAACAGGTTTTAACTTGGTTAGATTTGCCTAATGATAAGCGCCCACAATTTATCACCTTATATTTCCATGAGCCTGATGCCGCGGGCCATACTTTCGGGCCTGCATCTCCTGAGGCGCTTGCCGCATTAGAAAATGTTGACAAGCAATTGCTAACCCTTTTAAAAGGAATACGTTCAAGGCATTTAAAAAACAAGGTGAATATCATGGTGGTTTCTGATCATGGAATGGCATCATTAAGTAGGGATAATGTTATCTTTTTAGATGATTATATCGATATGAATGACGTTACTATTATTGACAATGCCCCACTGACATCAATTTTACCAAAACAAGGAAAGGCAGCAAAGGTCTATCGACAATTAAAAGATGTACACCCGAACATGCAGGTATACCGCAAAGGGGAATTGCCCGAAAAATATCATTATAATGATTATAAATTTATCCAACCCATCAATGCTATTGCCGATTTACATTGGTCGATAACCACCCATGGGCATTTTGATACGCATCCTGATTTCCCGTCAAAAGGAACCCATGGTTTTGCCCCTGATTACCAAGAGATGAATGCTATTTTTTACGCTACGGGGCCGGCATTTAAAAAAGGAATGGAATTGCCGGTAATTCAAAATACCAATCTTTATGAGTTGATGTGTGCGGTTTTAAAAATTGAGCCGGCAGCCAATGACGGTAGCCTTGAGGTTACCAAGGCGGCATTGAAAGAGTAAAAAATACCGTTCACGTATCAAACTTATCAACCTCAATTACTTCTCCGGCAGCAAGTTGCAATTGGCAATTTCCTATTCGAACCCTTATGAGGCGTAACGTAGGAAAACCAACCGCTGCCGTCATTTTACGTACTTGCCTAAATTTCCCTTCGGTAAGTGTGATACTCACCCAACTCATAGGGCCATGGCGTTCATCCCTAATTTTTCTATCGGCAATCGGAATATTGGCTAATGTGGTAATATGAAATGCTTTACAGGGTTTGGTGGTGTATTTTTGTCCGCCAACACCAATCTCCACCCCGCTTTGCAATTTTTCTATCGCTGCATTATCAATACAACCGCCTACCTGAACATAATATTCTTTTGCTACTTTTCTGCTTCTGATATATTCGCTTACTTTTCCATCGGTTGTTAGCAATAATAACCCTTCAGAATTTTCATCCAATCGGCCAATAGCCATTACCCCTTTCGGGAAATCATACAACCCTCCCAATAATTTCTTACGGCTCTTTCGCTTGCCTTCATAAATAAACTGGCTTAAATAACCGTAGGGTTTGTGTAGTATAAAATGGCGGTGTTTTATCATATTAAATATAAATAGGCATGGCGTATTTACTTATGAGGCATTGGTTTGTAAGTTAGATTTTAACAGCTCATTTTGTTCTTGCATCAATTCGGTAAGGCCGGTTAATAGCTCAATATCTTTTGGGGTAACTACCGTAGTGTCTTTGGCATCTTGCGCTTTTCTTCGCAATCGGTTCATAAACTTTACTACTACAAATACGGTAAGGCCAATCAATAAAAAGTCAATAAATGTTTCTAAAAAATAACCATAAGCCATCACAACCTCTTTGCTAATAACCGTACCTGAACTATCAACTGTTGCCGGGCGAAGTATTATTTTATAATCTCTCAAATCAACATTACCCGATACTAATGACAAGGGTGGCAACAATACTTTTTTAACCAATACATCAATTACTTTATTAAAGGAGGCTCCTATAATAATTCCGATTGCCATATCTATCATATTCCCCTTTACAGCAAACTCTTTAAACTCTTTGATAAATTTCATCCTATAATATTTTAAAAATTATACCGGCAAAAATATCCCTTATAGATTTATTACCGGCACTATTTCCCTGTAAAATTTATACGTTATAAATTGATAGGTTTTAACTATTTTTTATTAAAAAAGTGAAAATGAACTTCTTATTAAAGAATTAACACTATCTTTGCAACTTATTATTAATATTTAATTTTTTAAAATGAGTAAAGGAACAGTTAAATTCTTCAATGATTCAAAAGGTTTTGGATTCATAACCGAAGAAGGTTCAGGTAAAGAACATTTTGTCCATATTTCTGGCGTAATCGATGAGATCCGTGAAGGTGATGAAGTAGAATTCGAATTAACAGAAGGTAGAAAAGGATTGAACGCAGTAAACGTAAGAGTACTATAATATATATTATTTTATCGTTTTTTATTACAAAAGCCTATCAGTGTTTGATAGGCTTTTTTTATGGCTTATTTTTTAAGTTTGCCAAAGAAATCATTCCGTAATGAAACCACTCGTTTTTAACAAAAGCTATTTCCTCATTTTTATCCTACTACTAATCACTGAATTGTATATCGGTTTTTTTGTACATGACACCATCATCAGGCCTTATATTGGCGATTTGCTGGTAGTAATTCTCATCTATACTTTTTTACGGATATTTATTACTGTAAATTACTTTAAAACAGCCCTTTACACCTTTATTTTTGCCTGTTTTGTAGAAATGGCCCAGTATTATGATGTCATTTCCCTACTCGGTTTGCAAGGCCATAAAGCAGCCCGTATTATCATCGGAACCTCCTTTTCATGGATAGACATCTCAGCCTATTTCGGAGGGTTTTTAATCATAATTATAGTAGAAAAAATTAGGCAATAGGCAAGCCAATAGTTGGTTTTACCTCGGTCATTACAAATGAGCTCT
>DRQI01000205.1 GCA_011330545.1 Flavobacteriia bacterium | reverse complement strand
TTAACCGTTGGATATGCCGGTTGATTACATTTTTAGAAGTACCGATTATTTTGGCAATTTCACTGTGTGATAAGTTATTAATTAATTTCAACTCAGAGCCATGTATACTTGCTTTGGTATGTTTTATAAAAAGTTTTAAGGTTCTGGTCCACGTATCCAATAGGGCAAGGTCATTGGCCTTCTCTTCCATTTTTCTAAATTTATCCGCTAGGTATGGCAAAAATATTTTGTTAAAACTAGGGTGCTTTAAAATCCAATTCCTCACTATATCAATAGGAGCTGCCAATAACGTAACATCATCTAATGCTTCCATTTGAATATCATGTGGTTTTCCGTCAAGTAAGCAAATGACATCAAAGATATCTCCGGGAGCGTTTAAATACAATATAAATTCGTTTCCGTTATCGGGATTGAGCTTATACATTTTTATCCTACCCGAAACTACGAAATAGAAAGTATGTAAGGTTTTATCACTTCCGAAAGACAGTTCGCCTTTAGACCAAGTTTCGAGATAAAATGCACTTAAAATTTCTTGTATCAATTCATCCGGTAATTCGGTGAAATTTGGAGATTCTTTCAAAGAGCGAAAGTAATATTGATAATCAGGAGAATCTTTTTTCATGGTTGGGTATTTAGCTTGTCTAAAATAAGCCAATATTATCACATACCATCAATTTTTAAAATATTTCTCTTCAGGGCTTGCGAAAAAAAGATTTTTTTATTTTTAGGACAAACCCTTCAGGCTTTAAGCGCGAGTATTTGCAACTAAAACCATCTCTCTTATAATAAGAAGAAGGGATTTGTACTGCCTACAATTGTAAATTCAGTAGTGCCGATAAAAGATTAAATCGGCTGCGCTTTAAGTTTTTTTATGTTGAAGGGTTGTTTTTAATGCTCTTAATTTTGTAACTTAGTAATATGCTTATAGTCAATTGAAAAAAGGTTAAATGAGTTCTGTGTTAAATGTTATTCCCCATCTCGGAATACCCTAAATATATTTGTATGAAGCCTCCAAAAGAAAACCCTGTTTTATGGAATATCAACGGTTATCAGCTTCAAATCAATCATCCTAATAAGTTGTACTGGCCCGAGGATAAGATAAGCAAATTGGCATTGCTTACTTATTATAAAGAAATGGCGGCAACCTTGTTGCCTTATTTTAAAAACAGGCCGGTGACATTGCATTATTTTCCGAGGGGGATTCACAACTTTTCTTTTTATAGAAGAAATTTTGACCAAAAAACCAATAGTCCGATTCAAACCGTAGATTATCAAGAAGTAAGCCAAGATAAAACCATTCAATTGCCATTGATTCATACAGAAGAAGGGTTGCTGTGGCTCGTTTCAAAAGGCTGTATAGAATTTCATTTATGGAGTGCTAAAGCGATTGATTTTTTGCATCCCGATATGGCTATTTTTGACTTAGACATTGGTAACAATACACCATTTAATAAAGTATTGAAAGCAGCGTTGGTAACAAGAGATTATTTGAAAAAACAAGGCATTGTGGTATATCCTAAAACTACCGGTGGCACCGGTATACACCTTTATGTGCCTATAAAACCAATATACGATTTTAAAACAGTGAGAATGTGGGTTAAAAGTGTAGGAGGCCGGCTTTCAAAAATGTACCCTGAATTAGTTACAACTGAAAAAAGTGGGCGTAAAACACATCAGGGCAATCGTGTTACCATCGATTATTCACAAAACAGCATCGGTAGAAATACGGCAGCACCTTATACGGTTAGGGCGTATCGATTAGCACCGGTATCTACCCCGTTACATTGGTATGAGGTTGAAAAAGGCGGGTTTAAGCCAACTGATTTTAATTTGAAAAACCTACCGGCACGTATTGCTAAAGAAGGCGATTTGTTTGAAGGTACCTTAAAAAATCAACAGCAATTACCTGTTGAATGAGGTGTAAACTATCGATTCTGTGTTCTTTATAAGTTTTGGATACTGTTATTTAGGAAATTTTAAGGCTCACCGGACAATGGTCAGAACCGAAATATTGGGTTAGGATTTCTACCTCCTTTACGCTGTTTATCAACGTTTTGCTTACCAAAAAATAATCAATGCGCCACCCCGTATTTCTAGCTCGTGCGTTGAAGCGGTAACTCCAGTAACTGTAAGTAACATCATTGGGATAAAAATTGCGGAATACATCTACAAACCCCGCTTCTAGTAATCGTGTAAACCCGTCAATTTCAACCTGCGTATAACCCGCCGTTTTGTTGTAGTTTGATTTGTCATTTTTCAGGTCAATGGCTTGGTGTGCCACGTTTAAATCGCCACAAACAATTACCGGCTTTTGTGATGTTAATTTGAGGAGGTAATTCCTAAAATCAGTATCCCATTGTTTGCGGTAATCAAGCCTTACCAATTTTTGGCCTGAGTTAGGTACGTATACATTTACCAAGAAAAAATCTATAAACTCAGCAGTTATGACCCTTCCTTCTTTGTCATGTTTTTCAATTCCGATACCATAGCTCACTTTTTCGGGTGCTGTTTTTGACAGTAGAGTAGTACCCGAATATCCTTTTTTTTCGGCAGTATTTGTGTAGATATGAAAATCTGTAAATTCGCTGAGCGCGTGTAGAATTTCATCGTGAGAGGCTTTGGTTTCTTGTAAACATAAAACATCGGGATTGATTTCGCGAACCATTTCCGTAAAGTTTTTTTTCATAATTGCCCGTAGGCCGTTTACATTCCATGTTACTAAGTGCATCATTGTGGTTTTATTATCAGGTTAAAGGTTAAAATCTTGCAATTTTATTACAGTTACTTTTGTTTCTATAAATTTTAAACATAGTTTTGTCATTCCGCACTTGATGCGGAATCCACTCTTTTTAATATGGATTCCTGCTTTCGCAGGAATGACAAATAATCACTAAAAAAGAATTTAATTCTTTTGTTTAAAACTATGGATTTCTAATCTATAGTGGTTTATTTTATACAAATATTATCAAAAAAGTTTACAATAAGAAATGATAAGAACCTGTCTGTAAAACTACGTAAAAATGGCATTGGGGTTTACCAATTTATTGATTTGGTTTTTATATTTATCAGGCAATAAACTCAGGCCGTAGCGATAAGATGCATTCATCCAACCAAAGCCTTCACGTGTGATGTATTGAAAGTCTGTACCCACATTGCCATATTCGGCAAATACTTTATGCGTGGCGCTTGCCACATTGAATTTTTCGGGGATAGTACCATTGTAATGAACGGCATTTTTAGTAATCATCCATAGCCATCTGTAGATTAGTTCATGCGCTTTTTCTGTAAATCCGTAATGCAATAAGCCTTTCCAAATCATCATTTGATGTGGAGCCCAGCCGTTGGGGTAATCCCATTGGCGTTCAGGCCTGTGGCTTGACAATTTTCCTAGGGCTTCTTTGGTACAACCAGCCACGCCGCCTAAACAAATTAATTTGGGTAAGGTTTTAGAAACTATTATTTCTGCTTGGTGTTTATTTACTACTTCGGCCCATAGCGGAAGTAAAGAAGTTGCCGAAACAAAACGGTTTTGTTCTTTTTTTTCAATATTGTAATCGTAGAAAGTACCATCTTGTTCATTCCATAAATATTTCAACATCAGTTTTTTTCTAATTCGGGCTTTTTCGTTCCAATATTGGCTTGTTACGCTCCTTCCGTCAGAAGTTTTGAAAGTACCTTGAAAATATTTTTGAATTAAGTAAGCGAAATCTTTTTCGTATTTGTATAAAAATGAATTCAACTCCACACAGTTTAAATGGGCACAATGGCCTTCTAATCGGTAAGAAGTATCATGGCCGCTTTCTCTCACACTTCTGTCATGAACAAAATAAGTATCTAAATCTTTATTGATGAGTTCTCTGTTAAAATATCGTTTTTCATATTCCCGCAAAGGAATATTGGCTTTTGTTGCATAAGGCCTTAGGATTTCATCATAATGCCCCTCTTCAACTTCAGGAGGCAACCCGATTCCTTCGGCTAAATACCTGTTAAGTCCTGTTTCTGTCAATCTTTTTCCCGAAACCATCCAAACAGTTTCGTATTCTTTTATGGCTGTTGTAAGATGGCTTTTTAACCAGGTAATAGTAGCTCCATTTATCTTATTCTCAAAGACTTCCCTTAGTAAAGAACTGTAAAATGGAGGTTGTGTACGTGTTAAGTAATACGTTCTGTTGGCATTTAATATCTTGCCATAGTGTTCAATTTCATATTGAAAATTATCGGCCATATTTTTTGCCAATTCTTTTTTGGGGCCAAGCAATAATCCAACAGCTTCAAAATAGCTGTCCCAGCCATACATTTCATTAAATCTACCCCCGGGAACTACAAATGGCACACCTTTATAGACACCATTTCTTACTTCTAATTTTAACGAAAGGATTCCGGGCTTGTCATTAATACTCAATACGTATTCAGGAGTGATGTTTTTTGGTAATTTAATAATTTCTAAGTTCTCAACTGAAGCCTCTAATTCTTTAAAATAAGTATAGGCTTTTGTATCCTTATAAGGAATATAAATACGGTTTATATGAGATGCTGATTTTTCATCCGATAACACTGCCGGCAAGCCTTTTTTGTCGATAGTACGGGTTAACCCATCCCAATAATAATGTTCAATCATTCGGGTAAACCTATTGATAGGCTTTTCGAAAATGAGATTTGTATTTAGTGTGTTTATCGAGTTTTCTTTGGCTAAAATTAATTCTTGCAACAGGTTTGACAAAAAATAAGTGCCTTTAATGGCAACCTCTTTATTTTCACAGCTATCTTTCAGCACAAAAAATTTAGGCCCTGTATCTTCTACCGTAATTTTTCTATCGCCATCGGTATCTTCTTGTTGAAGAAGCTGTGTGAGCGTACGTTCAATATCTACACTGAAAATCATGATGCTACTTTTACCATTTTATGCAACCTAAAAAGAGTGATAAGGATAATAGCCATAGGGATTAGCGATAGGTAAAATACTTTGTTGCCGCCAAACTTATCAAACATAAATCCGATAATTAATGAACCTGATGTTCCTCCAATGGCTGAAAAGAAAACTAAAATTCCGGCCAGCGGGCTATGTTGTTCTTTGTCGACTGCAGATAATACCGTTGAGCTTACTAAAGGATAAAGTGGCGCTAAAAACAGGCCTATCATTGGGAATAAAAATGACACCAACGGTAAATCTGCCATTGTATTCACTTCAATATTACTGATATTCGTTGCCATTGGCAGTACAATTAGTACTAGGGTGGCTGCCAAGAGTAACCCGGCCAATGCGATGTAAATCCATTTTATTTTTTTTACAAGAATACTCGTAAAAAACCTGCCAACAGCATAAGATATCATTAAAATTACGGCCATTTGAGTTGCCAATTTGGGGGATAAATGCAATGTTTCTTTGTTAAATGTGGGCAACCAAGTCATAATGCCTTGCTCAGTCATTACATAAAAAAAAGCGAATATGGCGAAGGTCCAAATTAACGGACTTAAAAACAATGTAAACATTGCTGTAAAATCTTCTTTTACGCTTTTATTGCTTTGTGTGGCCTTTAGGTTAAATTTAGAAAAGAGAATGATAAAGAAGGAAATGGCAATAATAACCGCCATTAATAAATAGCCCCTTAACCATGCATTTTCATTATGCTTGTCAAAAAATAAAGGAAAGATGAGGTACATAAAAATAATTCCCAACATAAAGACGGTTTCGACGAGGCTCATCAATTGGCTATGTCCTTTTTTAGAATCGGTTACATAACCTATTAGTGCATAAACTGAAACTTTAACTACGGCAAAACTCATTCCTACACTGGCGAATAATATTTTTACAGCCCAGAAAGAATTTCCAACATACATTCCTAAACAACCCATAAAAACGAATGCCAAACTTAAAAGCATCCCTTTTTTATAACCAATTTTTGGTAAAAATGAGCCAATGATAAATGAGACTAATGCAATAGAGAGGTCTTTAAAAGGCTCTAAAATTGCAGCATCTGCTTTTAATACGCCATATACTTCTTGTGAGCGTTCTACCAATATTCCAACACTGTTTAGCAATGCCGCAAAAACAAAATAGATTAAGAACAACGATATTTTTATACCTAAATTTTTCATGTGAAAACAAGTTGAGTCAAACAAATATAAGTAAGATAATTTCTTATCGTCTATAATTAAAATTAATTTATTATTATTGAATGTTTTAATATCGATGTGTTTTTTACCTTTTTATTGAACAAAAAACGATGTTAAAACAGTTGATATTAGTATGGATAAATATAGCGAGCAATTTAGGCCCCAATTTCATTTTTCACCTCTAAATAATTGGATGAATGACCCTAATGGATTGGTATATTATAAAGGCCTTTATCATCTGTTTTATCAGTATTATCCCAACGATATCGTTTGGGGTTCTATGCATTGGGGGCATGCCATAAGTAAAGACCTTATTTACTGGGAGCATAAACCCATAGCGCTTTTTCCTGATGAACTGGGCGATATTTTTTCGGGTAGCGTAGTAGTAGATACTATGAATTCCAGTGGCTTGGGTAGCAAAACGAACCCTCCACTGGTTGCCATTTTTACATATCATTCTATGGAAGGAGAGAACGCCGGGAGGATAGATTATCAGACCCAAGGAATTGCTTATAGCATGGATAATGGCGATACTTGGAAAAAATATAGCGATAACCCTGTAATAAAAAATACCGGCTATAAAGATTTTAGAGACCCTAAAGTATTTTGGGATGGCAATTCAAAACAATGGATCCTAGTGTTGGTGGCCGGTAATTATGTCAAATTTTATAAGTCTGACGATTTAGTAAATTGGAAGCATTCAGGCGATTTTGGTAAAGAAACCGGAGCACATGGCGGTGTTTGGGAATGCCCCGACCTGTTTGAAATAACGGTTGACGGAACGAATGAAAAAAAATGGGTACTCATTATCAGTATTGATACCGGCGCGCC
>DRQI01000204.1 GCA_011330545.1 Flavobacteriia bacterium | reverse complement strand
TGAAATATCTAATTGTGGTACTTTTTTTAATAAATATTTAATGGTTTCTGAAGCTAAGTCGTCAGAACGCATAAACCGGAAAGTTCCTCTTGGTGCTTTTCCTACTGCGGTTCTGTATCCTTGTACTATATATGCTGTTTTCATTATATATGTTTAATCGTTTATTTGTGTAATTGTTTAACTATCAACTGCTACTAGAGACCGCTTGCTAATTTCTTAGTGGTTTCCCCGTTTTCAACGTATGTTCAATTCTCTCTAAGGTTTTACGCTCTGTTAATAGCGATAGAATAGCTTCACGTTCTAGGTCTAGTAAGTATTGTTCGCTTACCAGTTGAGGTTCAGAGATATCGCCACCTGCCATAATATAGCCCAATTTATTGGCAATTTTCTTATCGTGTTCTGATGCGTAATGCCCTTTTTCTAAGCTATCAGTCCCTACTAAGAACATTCCTAGTGCTTGTTGTCCTAGTACTTTTACTTGTTGGGGTGCCGGTTGTGTATACCCGTCTTCCAACATTTGTATTGCATAGCGTTTGGCAGTTGCTATTTGCCTGTCGGCATTTACCACTACGATATCTTTACCGTGTTGGTAGTATCCTAAATCAAATGCTTCATACGCAGAAGTACCTACTTTTGCCATCGCTATATTTATGAAGGCATCTCGTAAGCGATTCAGTTTTACGTCATCTTTTTCCCAGAGGTCGGCTACTCTTTTAGTCATTTCTTTGGTTCCGGCACCGGCAGGGATAATTCCTACACCAAATTCTACCAATCCGGTATAGGTTTCGGCAGCAGCTACTACTTTATCAACGTGCATACTCATTTCACAAGCCCCTCCAAAGGTCATTCCGCGTGGGGTAATTAGTGTGGGCACTGATGAGTAGCGCAAGCGCATTACGGTGTCTTGAAATATTTTTGTGGCTATTGCCAATTCGTCATACTCTTGTTCTACGGCTAGCATAAATGCCATCGCCAAATTGGCGCCTACCGAAAAGTTTGCCGCTTGATTTCCTAAGATTACGGCTTCGTATTCTTGTTCGGCCAAATCAATTCCTTTATTAATGGCTTCTAAAACCCCTCCGCCAATGGTATTCATTTTAGAACGAAATTCAACATTTAAAATACCATCTCCTAAATGTTGGATGGAGGCATCGGCATTAGACCATATTTGTTTGGCTTCTCGGATATTATCTAAAATAATAAAGGCGTCTTGACCCGGTATTTTTGTTGCTGCTTTGGCAGGAATATCATAATAGTATTTTGCACCGTCTTTTACAGTATAGAAACTTGAGTTTCCGCCAGCAAGCATATCGGTTACCCATTTGTTTGGTGTAAACCCTTCGGTTTTCATCAGTTCAATTCCGGCCTCCACACCAATGGCATCCCAAATTTGAAAAGGGCCGTGTTCCCAACCGAAACCGGCTTTTAAGGCGTCGTCTATACGATAGAGTTCATCGGAAATTTCAGGAATCCTGTTTTGCACATAGGCAAATAATGCCGAGAATGTTTTGCGGTAAAATTCGCCGGCTTTGTCTTTTCCTTTTATCAATATTTTATAGCGGTCAATAACTTTATCAATGGTTTTTGTGGCTGCTAGAGTGGCAAATTTCGGACGTTGTTTGGGGCGGTATTCGAAGGTATTGAGGTCTAAAACCAAAATCTCTTTGCCTTCCTTTTTATAAAAGCCTTGTTTTGTTTTACTTCCTAACCATTTGTTTTCCATCATTTTATTGATAAAATCAGGAATTTTAAAAGAATCGTGCATTTCATCATCGGGACAATTGTCGGCAACGCCATTGGCAGTATGTACCAACGTATCTAAACCAACCACATCAACAGTTCTGAAAGTTGCCGATTTTGGGCGGCCGATAACAGGTCCTGTTAATTTGTCAACTTCCTCTACGGTTAAGCCTAATTCTTTTACAATATGAAATAAGCTCATTATCCCGAAAACACCAATGCGGTTTCCGATAAATGCGGGAGTATCTTTTGCCAAAACGGAAGTTTTTCCCAAAAATTTTTCGCCGTACATCAATAAGAAATCGGTAATTTCCTGATTGCATTTTGGGCCGGGTACTACCTCAAATAGTTTTAAATACCTGGGCGGATTAAAAAAGTGGGTAACGGCAAAGTGTTTTTGAAAATCTTCACTTCTCCCTTCATTCATAAATTTTATCGGAATACCCGAGGTATTGGAAGTGACAATTGTACCCGGGGTTCTGTGTTTTTCAACATTTTCAAAAACTATTTTTTTAATGTCTAAACGCTCAACCACTACCTCGATAATCCAGTCTACATGGGCAATTTTATGCATATCGTCTTCCATATTGCCCGTAGTGATACGCGAAGCAAATTTAGTATTGTAAATAGGAGAGGGCTTAGATTTTAGTGCTGCTTTCAAACTGTCATTTACCAATCGGTTACGAACAACCGGGTCTTTTAACGTTTTGCCTTGTGCTTTTTCTTTATCATTTAACGCTCTTGGTACGATGTCTAATAATAGTACTTCAACGCCAATATTGGCAAAATGGCATGCGATGCCTGAGCCCATAATTCCTGAGCCTAGCACTGCTACTTTTTTAATAGGTCTTTTTTTCATCGGATAAAAATTGTATTTGTTTTAACCTGCTTTACGTTCCATGGAATCAAATATAGAACGGTTAGCAATCAGTTCATTTATTTTTTCGGTTACCTCAAAAAAATGTTTTATTTTTTCTTCAGAGATATGCGCCCTCACTTTTTCATTAAATGTAATGACACTTTCTCTGGATACTTTTCGCATTTCCTTTCCGTAATCTGTTAGTTTGATGAGTACACTCCTGCCATCTTCAGGGTTTTTTTCTCTATAGATAGCGCCTTTTTCTTCCATAGTTTTTAAAATTCTTGAGAGGCTTGTGGGTTCCATTCCCATTTGAGGCCCTAATGCGGTTGACGGCGTGCCGTTTTCAAAATCAATGTTTAGCAATACAAAAGCTGTAGCCATAGTGCTATCGTGTTTTGATGCCTGCTCATTGTACATTTTTGCTACTGCCTGCCAAGTGGCTCTCAGTGCGTGGTCTATAGAGGTTTCTTTTTGCATATTACAAATATATAAAAAAATACTATGCATGCATAGTAAATTGTTATTTATTTAAAATGTAACATTTAATGGCCTTTTGAGTCAAATAAATATCTTTCTTCGGAAGTGATTTTTGTTAATGAATAATTTTAGAACCCATCTTAATATAGACTTACCATATAGACTTACCCCTTAAAGTTTTACTTTAAAATAAAATTTTTATGTAGGTTTGACCCAAATTTTGAAATTTTTATATGGATAATTTACTGGTTGCAGAAAATATTGTTAAAAAGTTTGGCGATTACACAGCGCTAAACGGTGTTTCAATTGAAGTGCCAAAAGGTAGCATTTTCGGGTTGTTAGGCCCAAACGGAGCAGGAAAAACTACGTTGATTCGCATTATTAATCAGATTACAATGCCCGATGAAGGCCTAGTAACTTTAGACGGCGTGAAATTACAATCGAACCATATTAAAGATATAGGTTATTTGCCTGAGGAACGCGGTTTGTATAAATCAATGAAAGTAGGTGAGCAAGCCTTATACCTTGCCCAATTGAAAGGATTGACAAAAAATCAAGCCAAAGAACGCTTAAAATATTGGTTTGATAAATTTGAAATCACCAGTTGGTGGAATAAGAAAGTTCAAGAGTTGTCAAAAGGAATGGCACAAAAGATTCAATTTATTGTAACGGTATTGCATCAGCCGAAACTATTAATTTTTGACGAGCCTTTTAGTGGTTTTGACCCTATCAATGCAAACATAATCAAAGATGAAATTTTACAATTGAGAGAGGAAGGTGCCACCGTTATTTTTTCGACCCATAGAATGGAATCTGTGGAAGAAATGTGCGACCATATAGCACTGATTCATGAGTCAAATAAAATATTAGACGGAAAATTAATTGATATTAAAAGGCAATATAAATCGAATATTTATGAGGTTGGTTTGTTAACAGAGCAAAAAGCGGAAACAGAAAAATATTTAAAAGAAAATTTTGAACTTTCTGAAGCCAATTTTAAAACTATTAATGACGAATTAAAATTTAACATTAAAATTGATGCAGGCCAAACGGCCAATCAGCTTATATCGCACTTGACATCAAAAGGGCAACTCACTCATTTTGTTGAAGTAATTCCCAGTGTAAACGATATTTTTATTCAAACCGTACAAAATAACTAAAACGATTTTTGAAGTAAAAAGCCATTGTTTGAATCGCGTTCAGATTGACCAAATAAACGATAAATTAAAAAAATGAATCATTTACCACTAATTATTAAAAGAGAATACCTTAATAAGGTAAAAAATAAGTCATTTATCATAATGACATTTTTAAGTCCGCTAATTATGGTAGGCTTATTTGCATTGATAGCTTTTTTAACACAGTTAAACAATGATAAAGTTAGAACCATTTCTATCTTAGACGAGAGTAAATTATTTGTATCACAATTTAAAAGTACAGATAAGACAAAATATGATATTTTAACAAATGTTAGTTTAGAAGATGCAAAAAAAATAGTGCAAGAATCTAAAAATTACGGTTTGTTGTACATACCAAAAGCAGATAGTATTGATGCACTGGCAGATAAAATAAAGTTTTATTCTGAAGATTCGCCGTCGCTAATGACGATGGAAGAAATTGAACGGAAAATTGAAACAAAAGCAAGGGATATTAAATTGAGAAAATCGGGTATTGACCCAGATCTTATCCATAAATTAAAAGTAAATGTCACGGCAAATTTAGAAACCTTTAGTGGCGAAAAAACGTCAAAATTAGGAAGCACCCTAAAACTGGTTTTTGGCGGAGCTGCCGGATATCTGTTATTTATGTTTATCATTATTTATGGCAATATGATTATGCGGAGTGTTATTGAAGAAAAAACAAGCCGAATCATCGAAGTAATCATTTCATCCGTAAAGCCAATACAACTGTTATTAGGCAAAATATTTGGCACCTCGTTGGCAGGAATTACGCAATTCTTAATTTGGATACTTATCGGGGGTATTTTAATGACAGTAGTATCTACGGTTTTCGGAATCAATATGTCAGGTAGCCCTATGGCATCACAAGAAGCCGTGAATCAAGTTGCCAACAGTGCCGAGATGCAAAAAATGATGAACTTAGGAATGCAAGAAGTGTTAAATTTACCCTTGGCCAATTTGGCCATTATGTTTGTATTGTTTTTTGTTGGAGGATATTTATTATATGGCTCTCTATATGCGGCAATTGGCGCCGCTGTAGATAGCGAAACCGATACCCAGCAGTTTATGATGCCCATTTTAATGCCGTTAATGCTGGCCATATATGTCGGTTTTTTTACAGTTATTGAAAACCCTCATGGTACTGTTTCTCAGATATTTTCATACGTACCGTTTACCTCTCCGGTAGTGATGCTGATGCGTATTCCTTTTGGAGTTCCAATTTGGCAACAATTGCTTTCGGTGGCCATCTTATTCGGAACCTTTTTTCTAACCGTTTTGTTCGCCGCTAAAATCTATAGAGTAGGAATTTTAATGTATGGTAAAAAGCCGAGTTATAAAGAATTGAGAAAGTGGTTGAAATATTAGCCTGATTTATTCGTAAAAAAGCACTAATTTTAGGAAAAATTGGCAACTAGTGAGATGATAGAAAAAATCAATGAATTTCTAGATTATGAATTTCCGTTTGGCGGAGAGAATGTACACATTACCGTACGGATATTGTTGGTTACTATAATTACCCTAATCATAGCTTCCTATGTGATAGGATTGATTCGGAAACTAATAACCAGAAAGTTGCCCGAACAGGATAAAGTGAAATTTATCTCGTTGTTTTCGTATAGCAAATGGTTTATTTATATCATCATCATATTGATGACCCTAAATAATATGGGCATTAATGTCACGGCCATTTTCGCCGCATCAACAGTGGTCTTGGTCGGTGTAGGATTGGCCTTGCAAACTTTTTTTCAAGATATCATTTCGGGAATTTTTATTTTGGTTGACCAATCTGTCCATGTTGGTGATATCATTGAATTAGACGGAAAAGTAGGAAGGGTTGAAGAAATTAAATTGCGTACAACCCGAGCCGTGACCATTGATAATAAAGTATTGGTGATTCCTAATCACCTTTATTTAACCACTACCTTGTTTAATTGGACTGAAAACGGAACTACCACACGAGAGAGTGTAGAAGTAGGAGTGGCTTATGGCAGCGATATCGAATTGGTCAAAGACATATTATTACAAGTAGCCCGAGATCATAAAGACGTATACCAATATCCTGAACCGTTGGTGCTTTTTACTAATTTTGGCGATAATTCGTTAGATTTTAAATTGGTATTTACCTTAAATGATAGTTTTATGTCGGTGGTTCCTAAAAGTGATATCCGTTTTGCCATAGATAAAAAGTTTAGAGAACATAATATTTCTATACCATTCCCTCAAAGAGATATACATATTATTGATAAAAATGATTGAATTAAGTTAAAACCCAAAACCTAAAACTTGAAACCCGGAACGGGACTTAGAACCCAAAACAAAATATTAAAATGTCAAAAATATTAATTATAGAAGATGAAGCAGCCATTAGAAGGGTGTTGACAAAGATTATTAGTGAAGAAAACGAATCGTATGAAGTTGAAGAGGCTGAAGATGGCCTTGCCGGAATGGAACTTATCAAGAATAACGATTACGATTTGATTTTATGCGATATTAAAATGCCAAAAATGGATGGGGTAGAAGTCTTGGAAAAAACACAGAAATTAAAACCCGAAATTCCGATTTTGATGATTTCAGGCCACGGCGATTTAGATACGGCAGTGAACACTATGCGTATGGGAGCTTTTGATTATATTTCAAAGCCACCCGATTTAAATAGGCTCCTCAATGCAGTACGCAATGCCTTAGACAAAAAAAGTTTGGTTGTTGAAAATAAGCAGCTAAAGAAAAAGGTAAGTAAAAATTATGAAATGATTGGCGAAAGCAAAGCCATCATACACATCAAAGAAATTATTGAAAAAGTGGCCGCTACCGATGCAAGGGTATTGATTACCGGTGCAAACGGAACCGGAAAAGAATTGGTAGCACATTGGCTGCACGAAAAAAGCGAGCGTTTTAAAGCTCCGTTGATAGAAGTGAATTGTGCAGCCATTCCGTCTGAACTGATAGAAAGCGAATTGTTTGGCCACGTAAAAGGTTCATTTACCGGTGCCAATAAAGACCGGGCGGGTAAATTTGAAGCGGCTAATGGCGGCACTATTTTTTTAGATGAAATTGGCGATATGAGCTT
>DRQI01000203.1 GCA_011330545.1 Flavobacteriia bacterium | reverse complement strand
TGAATAGATTTTATTTATATTGTTATAAAAACAATCATTATCATTTATAGAAATATAAGTTGTTAAGCCATTTATATTTACGGTATAACTAAAATTAATTAAAACTTTATTATCATGAAAAAACTAATAGTATTCAGTTGGTTGTTAGTAATGAGTGTACTCATGCTATCGTGCAAAGAACAAACCGAGAAGAAAGTTATGGTAGATGGCCTCTCTGGAGCTACAAAGACGAGTAGATCTAATAGTAATGCTACCTCCAATAGCGATTGGTGGCCTAATAGATTAAATTTAAGTGTTTTACGTCAAAATTCAGCCCTGTCTAACCCTATGAATAAAAACTTTACATATACAGAGGCATTTAACAGTTTAGATTATAACGCTCTAAAAAAAGATATAAGAGATTTACTACAAAAATCTCAAGAATGGTGGCCGGCAGATTATGGCACCTATGGAGGTTTATTCATAAGAATGGCATGGCATAGTGCCGGTACCTATAGAACCGGAGACGGCCGTGGTGGTTCACGCTGGGGACAACAACGTTTTGCCCCTTTAAACAGCTGGCCGGATAACGCGAATTTAGACAAAGCTAGGCGTTTATTATGGCCAATTAAGAAAAAATACGGGAATAAAATATCATGGGCAGATTTAATAATTCTAGCCGGTAATGTATCTCTTGAATCTATGGGTTTTAAAACCTTTGGCTTTGGTGGAGGAAGAGAAGATGTATGGCAACCCCAGATAGATATTTATTGGGGGTCAGAAAAAAAATGGTTAGGCAATAGCAAACGATATTCTTCCGATAAGAAATTAGAGAATCCTCTAGCAGCAGTTCAAATGGGTTTAATATATGTAAATCCTGAAGGGCCAAATGGCAATCCAGACCCTGTTTTAGCGGCAAAAGATATTCGTGAAACTTTTGGTAGAATGGGCATGAATGATGAAGAAACCGTAGCCTTAATAGCCGGAGGGCATACTTTAGGGAAAACTCATGGAGCCGGCAAAGCCTCTCATGTAGGGCCAAACCCTGAAGCCTCTCCTATCGAAGCACAAGGATTAGGTTGGAAAAGCACCTATAAATCTGGTAAGGGTGCTGATGCAATAACCTCAGGCCTGGAAGTAATCTGGACCTCAACACCGGCTAAATGGAGCCATTTATTTTTCTTTAATTTATTTAATAATGAATGGGAATTGACAAAAAGCCCTGCAGGAGCGCATCAATGGGTTGCAAAAAACCCTAAATTGATGGTTCCGGATGCCTTTGATGACAAGAAAATGCATAAACCTACCATGTTAACTACAGACTTGTCTTTGCGGTTTGATTCTATTTACGAAAAAATATCAAGAAGATTCTTAGATCATCCCGATGAGTTTGATGATGCTTTTGCCCGTGCATGGTTTAAATTAACACATAGAGATATGGGCCCCCGAACAGCTTATTTAGGCCCTGAAGTACCGAAAGAAGATTTAATATGGCAAGACCCCATACCGATTGTAAATCACCAGCTTATAGATAAAAACGATATTTCTAGTTTAAAAGCATCAATATTAAATTCGGGATTATCAATTAGCGAAATGGTTTCAACAGCATGGGCTTCTGCCTCAACATATCGTAATTCTGACAGAAGAGGTGGTGCTAATGGGGCAAGAATTCGTTTAGCCCCTCAAAGAGATTGGGAAGTAAATAACCCTAAACAGTTAAAAAAAGTGTTGAAAGTTCTTGAAAATATTCAAAAAGGGTTTAATGCCAAGTCAACTACTAAAAAGGTATCTCTGGCCGACGTAATTGTTTTGGCCGGAAATGTTGGTATTGAAAAAGCTGCTGAAAATGCCGGAGTGAGAATAAATATACCGTTTAATCCCGGCCGAATGGATGCAACACAAAAACAAACCGATGTAGCCTCTTTTGCATTACTCGAACCTATGGCCGATGGTTTTAGAAATTATTTAAAGACAAAATATACCGTATCTACCGAAGAGCTATTAGTTGACAAAGCACAATTACTCACACTAACGGCTCCCGAGATGACTGTATTGTTAGGGGGATTACGTTCAATAAATATTAATTATGACGGCTCTAATCTTGGGGTATTTTCAATAGAAAAAGATAAGCTGACCAATTCGTTTTTTGTAAACCTTCTCGATATGGGTACAGTATGGTCGCCTACATCTGATACGAAAGAAGAATTTATAGGAAAAGATAGAAAAACCGGAAAAGTTAAATGGAAAGCTACACGTGCCGATTTAATATTCGGGTCTAACTCTGAGTTAAGAGCCTTAGCAGAAGTGTATGCCAGTGATGATGCAAGAGAAAAATTTATAAAAGACTTTGTTGCTGCTTGGCATAAGGTTATGAATTTAGACAGGTTCGACTTAAAATACAATACGATGTAAGTAAAAAAGTTCTGTTAGAACACAGTAAAGGTGGAAGTGTAATAATTTACATTTCCACTTTTTTTATTATCAAGTTAAAGGTTAAAACCCGGCAATTTCATTGCAGTTACGTTAGTTTCTATAAACTTTAAAGGGTATCTTGTCATTTCGACAGAGCGATAAATGTACGTTCAGCGGAGCTAAATCTCATCATAATGAGATTCTTCTTCATACTTCATTCAGAATGACAGGCTCCTTTTAGAAAGAATTTCATTCTTTTGTTTAAAATTATTGATTTCTAATGTATAGTGGTTTATTTATGTAAAGCGGGTATCTAGAAAAAAGAAAGGTATTCTATTTTAGCAATAATGAACAAAAGTATGGTTTCCTTAAGGGAGAGAGCTTTAAGGATGTAAATGTACAAGTACTTCTCTCAAGACTACAAATTTGCTATATTTACAACGTTAGATATTTAGCATGAATACAGAAAAGCTCATCAAAGAATTAAACTTCAAAGCTGTTAAAAGCAGTGGTGCCGGTGGGCAGCATGTCAATAAAGTATCGTCAAAAATTGAATTGGTTTTTGATATTGACGCCTCCGATGAACTTACCGATGAGCAAAAAGAATTATTAGTAAAAAATATAGCCAATAGGCTGACCAAAGAAAATAAACTGATTCTTTTTTGTGACGAAAGCAGGAGCCAACATAAGAACAAAGAAATTAGCATTCAACGATTTTTAGAAGTTGTTAAAAAAGGACTCATTGTCTCCAAAAAGAGAAAGAAAACAAAACCTTCTAAAAAATCAGTTCAAAAGCGATTAGACAACAAAAAGAAACTTTCGGCTAAGAAAAGTAGCCGTAAAAAACCTGATTTGGAATAAAGGTTCCGGTTAAGTAAAACCAACCATTACAACGGAATATTCCCATGCTTTCTATCGGGCCGATTCACTTTCTTGCCTTCTAACACGGTAAAGGCTTTGATTAGTTTTCTTCTAGTTTCTTTCGGTAAAATAACTTCATCTACAAAACCCCTTCGGGCTGCTCTGTACGGATCTGCAAACTTGAAGGCATATTCGGCTTCTTTTTCTTTCCATTTTGCTTCAGGGTCATCAGCTTCGCTAATTTCTTTTTTAAAGATAATTTCGGCAGCGCCTTTGGCACCCATCACGGCAATTTCTGCTGTAGGCCAAGCAAAATTCATATCTGCTCCAATATGTTTAGAGTTCATTACATCATAGGCACCACCATAGGCTTTACGCGTAATCACGGTAACTCTAGGTACTGTTGCTTCACTTAATGCGTATAATAATTTGGCACCGTTGGTAATAATACCATTCCACTCTTGGTGGGTACCCGGTAAAAATCCGGGAACATCTACCAATACCAATAAAGGAATATTAAAGCAATCGCAAAAACGCGTAAAGCGCGCACCTTTTTTTGAAGAATCTACATCCAAACATCCGGCCAAGCTCATCGGTTGATTAGCAATAATACCGATACTTCTTCCGCCAATCCGCGAAAAGCCTACCACAATATTCTCTGCATAGTCTTTATGGATTTCAAAAAAACTATCAGTATCGGATATTCCCGAAATTACCGACCGCATATCATAGGGTTTATTACTTTCATCAGGAATGATACCTTCTAATTCTTCACGGATTTCATTTCCGATTTCATAAGGCAGCTTTGCTGTGAGTTTTTTGTTATTTTGAGGAATATAACTCAATAGTTTTTTAATATCTTCTAAACAGGCAATATCATTGGCTGCCGTAAGATGTGTAACTCCTGATTTTGTAGAATGAGTACTCGCCCCACCGAGTTCTTCAGAGGTAACAACCTCATTGGTTACTGTTTTTACTACGTTGGGACCCGTAACAAACATATAACTGGTATCTTCTACCATAATGGTAAAATCGGTCATTGCCGGAGAGTATACGGCACCTCCGGCACAAGGCCCCATGATAGCCGAAATTTGAGGGATAACTCCCGAAGATTGTACATTTCTATAAAAAATATCGGCATAACCACCTAAAGAACGAACGCCTTCTTGAATACGGGCACCACCCGAATCGTTTAACCCGATGATGGGCGCCCCAACTTTTAAGGCCATATCCATCACTTTACAAATTTTTTCGGCATGTGTTTCTGATAAAGCACCTCCGAAAACGGTAAAATCTTGTGCATAAATATAGACTAGCCGGTTATTTATAGTTCCATATCCCGTAACCACCCCATCGCCATAAAATTGTTGTTTTTCCATGCCGAAATCGGTAGTGCGGTGTGTAACTAAAATACCTGATTCTTCAAAAGAACCTTCATCGAGTAGATATTCTATACGTTCTCTAGCGGTTAACTTTCCTTTTTTGTGCTGTTTGTCAATGCGCTGTTGGCCTCCGCCTAATTTCGCTTCGGCAATTTTATCTTGTAATTGTTGAATTTTAGGCTTCATGGTTGTGGGTTGGAAGTTTTAAAATTTCTTGTTCTTCTCTATACAGCTGCAATGCTATGGTAGCCGCAATATGGGCTTCTATTTCTTGCTGTGGCTGTAAATGCTCAGGGGTATAATAATTTTTTACAAAATGGGTATCAAAATTTCCTGAGGTAAAAGCGTCATGTTCACAGACAAATTTGCCAAACGGCAAGGTAGTTTCAACACCTTCTACTTTGTATTGGCTAATGGCTTCTTTCATCAATTGAATGGCCGCAGGCCTGTCTTTGCCATAGGTAATTAATTTTGACAACATAGGGTCGTAATAAATAGGAATTTCCATACCTTCTTTAAAACCATCATCTACACGAATATTTTTTCCTTTTGGAAGTTGGTATGTTGTCAAAGTACCAATACTGGGTGAAAAATCGTGTAAAGAATCTTCGGCATACACCCGTAATTCAAGAGCATGCCCTTTGATTTT
>DRQI01000202.1 GCA_011330545.1 Flavobacteriia bacterium | reverse complement strand
TATCAAAAAATAATGCTCAAGCATCCTTCTGTGGTAGAGCAGTTTACTGCCATAAAAAAAATACTAAAGCAATAGTTGTTGATAATATTTTTAAAAAAATCAAGGCTTCACCTGAATATTTTTTATTTTCGTGATATTCAAATTTAAGCAATTTACATGGAGCATTTTATAGTATCGGCACGTAAATACAGGCCTCAGGTTTTTGAAGATGTTGTTGGGCAACAGGCCATTACTAATACCCTAGAGAATGCCATCAAGAATAACCACCTGGCTCAAGCCTTGTTGTTTACAGGCCCACGGGGCGTAGGCAAAACTACTTGTGCGCGTATTTTGGCAAAGCGTATCAATCAAGACGGACAAGAAATCAATCCCGATGAAGATTTTGCTTTTAATATTTTTGAACTGGATGCGGCTTCTAACAATTCGGTAGACGATATCCGTAATTTAACTGACCAAGTCCGCATTCCGCCACAAACCGGTGCCTATAAAGTCTATATCATTGATGAGGTACACATGCTGTCGCAAGCGGCCTTCAATGCGTTTCTAAAAACGTTGGAAGAACCTCCTGCCCATGCTATTTTTATTTTGGCAACTACCGAAAAACACAAAATCATTCCTACCATCTTGTCAAGGTGTCAAATATTTGATTTTAAACGTATTGGAGTTGCAGATATTAAAAATTATTTACAGAGAATAGCCTCACAAGAAAATATTTCTTTTGATGACGATGCCTTGCATATCATTGCGCAAAAAGCAGATGGTGCCTTACGTGATGCCCTTTCTATTTTTGATAGGGTGGTTAGTTTTTCGGGTGATAATCTCACGAGGCAAGCTGTGGCTGAAAACCTAAATGTTTTAGACTACGATTCTTATTTTAAAGCTACTGATTTAATACTTTCCAATGCTATTCCGCAATTGCTAATAACCTTTAATGACATTTTAGGAAAAGGGTTTGACGGGCATCATTTCATTGCCGGATTGGCTTCGCATTTTAGAGATTTATTAGTGGCTCAAGATACAGTTACCATTGATTTATTAGAAGTAGGCGAAACTGCTAAAAAGCAATATTTAGCGCAAGCCAAAAAGTGTAGTACCGCTTTTTTATTACAAGCCATCGAGTTGGCCAATACGTGTGACTTACAATATAAAAGCAGTAAAAACCAACGTTTATTGATTGAATTGGCCTTAATGCAATTGGCTTCTATTACTTTCGATAGCGAAAAAAAAAAACCTGAAAACTTTATAATTCCCTCTTATAATTTTATCAGTGTTTCTCCGAAATTGCCCTCTATAGACAATAAGCCCATTACAGAAAAAGAAGAAGTAGGCAATGTGCATATTGCTGCCGAACCCAATGACAATTTATATAAAACGGCCAAAGCTGCCAACGAAAAAGAATCGCCGCAGTTACAGAAGCCTGTCATTGAAAAACCTGTGTTAAAAACCGAAAAAAGGCGTTCGTCAGCACTGTCATTAAATAGTATTCATAAAAAACGAGGACAAAAAAAGCCACTTACCGAAACGGTAGAAAATTATGACGACCTCCCTAAAGACCCTTTTACAGAATCACAGTTTATAAACCTTTGGGAGGCTTATATTGAAAATTTGAATAAAAAAGGAGAAAAGATTATCGCTTCTATTATGAATGTAGACACTCCTAAAATAAAAAACGCTACCATTTTATTGACATTTCCCAATAGTATGATGAAGGCAGAATTGCTAAAGATAAGGCCTAAGCTGCTCAAGCATTTTCGTGAAAAACTCAATAATTACAGCATTGATTTTGATATTTCGGTAAATGAAGAAAACGAAAAGAAGTTTGCCTATACCCCACAAGAAAAATATAGCAAACTCCTCGAAAAAAATAAGGCGTTGGCAACCCTAAAAAAGACTTTTAAGTTAGACCTTTAGCTAAATTTTGCCATTAACTTCGTTTTCTTATCTTTAACCATCGTATAAACACATTATTCTTGGATACTAACACTCTCATTGTATATCTCATAGGTTTTTTGATTGTTGCCATTGCAGCAAACCAAATAGCTCAGATATTCCAAAAAATAAAATTTCCGCTGATTACCGGTTTGATTATTACCGGAATCATTGCGGGTTCGTCAGTGTTAAATTTTATCACACCCCGGGCTATTGAAGAATTAAATTTTTTAAATGAAATAGCCTTGGCAATTATTGCTTTTGCCGCAGGTTCTGAGCTCTATCTCAATGATTTACGCAGCAGGCTCAACAGTATTAAATGGATGACCATCGGGCAATTGGCCATTACATTTATCGCTACCAGTGTAATTGTTTATTTGGCCGCCGATACCATTCCGTTTATGGCATCCTTAAACTCAAAACATAAAATTGCCATTGCCATTTTATTCGGTACTATTTTTGTTGCCCGTTCGCCATCTTCGGCCATAGCTGTTATCAATGAAATGAGAGCCAACGGGCCTTTTACAAAAACCGTAATGGGCGTTACAGTAGTAAAAGATGTATTGGTAATTATCTTATTTGCCATCTGTTTTTCTGTTGCCAAAGCCTTTATCAATGGCGAGCAAACCGGTATCTTGTTTTTAGTAATTTTATTCTTAGAATTGTTGGCTTCTTTCGGAATTGGAATTTTGGTTGGCAAACTTCTTCAAATACCTTTTTGGTTTAAAATAAATGAAAAGGTAAAAGCACTAATGATTGTTTTAATTGGGTATTCAGTCTATGTATTTACTGCCTATTTAAAGGTTAAAAGTGGCGAGTTATTACACCATGAAATTATTTTAGAGCCGTTACTAATATGTATTATTGCCAGTTTTTTCTTAACCAATTACAGCAAGCACCGGCTTGAATTTTCTGAGCTGTTAGAAGAGGTGAGTCCGATTATCTATATTATTTTCTTTACCTTGACGGGAGCATCTTTATCCATTCAAACCCTCATCAGTGTTTTTGGCATTGCCATGGCATTGTTCTTTCTAAGGTTGGTTACCATGATTTTTGGCGGTATTTTCGGCGTACTCGCTGCGAAAGACTCAAAAAAATATACGCTAATTGCCTGGATGCCGTACCTTACCCAAGCCGGCGTAGCCCTGGGGTTGGCAACTATTATTGCCCATGAATTTCCGGCCTGGGGGCATGAGTTTGAAACCATTGTCATTGCTATTATCGTAGTCAATCAATTGGTAGGCCCACCACTCTTTAAATGGTCGCTTAATTATGTAAAAGAAAGTCATTTAAAAGCTACTTTGCAATTGTTTGACGGCACAAGGGATGCTGTTATTTTTGGAGTGGAAAGCCAATCTATTGCACTGTCTAATCAATTGGAAAAACACAAATGGGAAACCCGTTTGGTGGGTTTTGACAGTACTGATTCTAAAAAATCATCAAATGCTGAAATCATTATTTTAAGAGATATCTCATTAGAAAGCCTGCAATCTTTACAATTAGAAAAAACAGAAGCCATTGTGTTAATGCTTTCTGACAATAAAAATTACCAATTGGCAGAATTGATTTATGAAAATATTGGTACCGCCTCGGTTATTGTACGGCTGAACCACCGTGAGAATTTTGAGAAATTTTATAAATTAGGGGCTTTGATTATTGAACCTTCTACGGCGATGGTAAGTTTATTAGACCATTTCGTACGGTCGCCAAATGCCGCTTCATTGCTATTGGGTATGGATGAAGGGCAAGACTCTATGGATGTTGAAATTAGAAATGAAGATATTCACGGTATGCGCTTACGCGATTTGAGGTTGCCGTCAGATGTATTGGTACTCTCTGTAAAAAGAAAAGGGCAATTGCTGGTATCTCACGGATATACACGCTTGCGATTGGGTGATATTATGACCTTGGTAGGCTCAGTAAAAAGTTTGGAAGAACTTAAATTTAAGTTTGACACTTAATTAGAAAGGTAAAAGAAAATAGAGAAAATTACAAAACCGAAAACCCATAAAATGTTAGGATTAAAATTTGAAACCCAAACTTCTTGGGCAGAAATTGCCAAAAACGACTTACAACAAATTTTGACTGATCATGCTTTTGCCGAACAAAAAGCTGCTTCTAACGCCGTTTCTATCATTATTAACTACTCTGAAGAAACCGAATTAGTGCAGGCCATGAGCGACATTGCCATCGAAGAAATGGAACATTTTAAAATGGTACACGAATTGATGGTTGCCCGAGGTATGATTTTAGGGAGGGAGCAAAAAAACGATTATGCCATTCATCTTTTTCGGTTTTTTCCGAAAACAAAAGACCGAACAGTATCATTGGTGCAACGCTTATTAGTAGCTGCTTTGATTGAAGCGAGAAGTTGTGAGCGCTTTAAAGTATTTGCAGAAAATTTAGAAGATAAAGAGCTCGTTACTTTTTATAAAGAATTAATGGCCTCGGAAGCCAATCACTACAAAACTTTTTTAAGGTTTGCCAGGCACTATCAAGATAGGGAAATCGTAGATGAAAAATGGCAGGCCTTACTTACCTATGAGGCTGAATTTATGAAAAATAGAGGCAGCAAAGCCACTGTACACGGATAGTTAAAAAATGAGTTCTAAGCTAAGTTGGGGCTGATACGTTTATAAAATAGTAAGGAGACAAGCTACTTGTAGTGTTAAGCTCATACTTAACTTTTCGCTTCTCTCCTTTCTCCCCTAAGTTTTACTCTTGTTACAGAGTGATGTTTTTAATAGTAAGGAGAAAAGTTACTTGTAGTTGTTAACCATTT
>DRQI01000201.1 GCA_011330545.1 Flavobacteriia bacterium | reverse complement strand
TCTTGGTTTATTCCATTAAACTCTTTCCATTGTTCATCAAGACTTAAAAAAATGTAAAAGAAACCTTTATTTGGCAAGATGTTTTCTTTGTCTAATTTTGTCAATTCAGATAAGTTATATTGAGCACAAAATAACATTGGTCTATTATTCGCTCTTGGCCATTCAAAGCCTTTTGGTAAATCAGGTTTTCCACCAATTTTAGATTTTCCAACTTTTAAATTTTTATCGTCACTCGTTTGAGTTTTTATTCCAATAGTTGGTTTAATCATTTCGATTAGTTTTTCCTTGTCGGATTTTTCAATTTTAATTTCCTCCGAATTCCTGATAAAAGACTTTATTTTATCTAAATTGTTTTTTCTAATGTTGAACATTTATTTCTGAGTAATATTTCTTAGATATTGCGTAGAACGGTGAGTATATGCAAAGTAGGCGATTGCGGGCTTCAAACCTGTCAAACCGCTGAGAAGTTGAAGCGGGCTATAACCCTTGATTTTACTACTATTTCGCCTATTTTGTATATACATTGTTGTGCGTTCGTATTTTATTTTTCAAAACATTTTATCAAATGACTTTCCGTTAAATTTATAAACTCCACCATCTGCCATTCCAAAAAGTAAATTGTCATTATTATCATTATATATTGACCAAATCATTGCTGTCGAGAGTTTATTGTCAATAGTATAATTTGTCAATGATTTTCCGTCATATTTCCAAGCTCCTGAATCTCTATCTCCAAACCAAATATTTCCTTCACTGTCTTCTTCAATGGCAAAAACCGATTGTAATCCTGTGTTTTTAGCAAATTGTTGTGATTTAATGTTGGCTTCAAATTCATTCAATGGAATTAGTTTTCCTTGTTCTTTTGAGAAATGAGTTATGGAATCTCTTTCTTTAAGTATTACACCAATTCCATTATTCCCAATCCAAATCCGACCTTTTGAATCTGCCAAGACACTTCTGATATGTAAAACTTCATTGTCTTCAAGTTTCATATTTTTTTCGTTAAATATATTTGTCCTTTTGCCATTGTAATTAAACAATGCTGAATAAGTTGCAATCCAAACGTTTCCATCTTTGTCTTTTGAGATGCCTGTAACACCATAAGATTTATTCGGATTATCATTTTTAGGTTTTGGAAAAATTAGATAGTTCATATTCATTCCGTCAAAACGGTTTATTCCATCTTCTTCTCCCGCATAAAACCATAAGTTCCCAGTAGTAGTATTCCAATCTGTTTTTTGAGCATTAAACTCTGTCGAATAACTCGTGAGTTTACCTCCATTGTAGCTATTCACACCTCTTGCTGTTACAATCCAAATTATTCCGTTTTTATCTTCTTGAATTGAACGGATTTGATTGTTTTGTAAACCGTCATTAGTTGTAAAATATTCAAATGTTTTTCCATCATAATAGCACATTCCTTCAGTATGACTTCCAAGCCAATAATTGCCTTTACTGTCTTGAAAGATAGAACGTATTCCCGAAGTAAATTTCAAAGTGTCGGCTTGTAAGAGATTCACCATTTCTGACTTAATTACCTCTTTTTTGGTTGATTTGTTATCTCCACAAGAAACGTTCATAGTTAATATGAGTATTAAGTAAATCAATTCTATTTTTCTGTTCATTTTAGTTTTTTCTATATGACGCACAACTCTATGGAATGTATGCGTCACTAACTTCCGGACGGCCTACAAATGCTATAGGCGTGGCATGTAGTGCATACATTGCAGTTGGACAATGGGGAGAGGTAAGGGAAACGCTTCGATGTTACCTGAACGCCATTGTTGTTTTTGGGGATAAATATACGGCGGTTTGTGTGATTTTGGAGGGCTTGCAGGGGGGAAACTGCCTTTTGTCTCTTCTGTGGTCTTCGTGGGGAGGTGTTTTGGGGTGATTTTTGGGCTTTTTGCGGGTTTTAGGCAATGGATTGCCCAGCAGTTGGAGGGGGCGATCTGTCCGGAGGGTTTTCATGCTATTCGTGTTTTGGTAATGGAGGAGGGGGGCGGGGTCTGAAGTCGCGTATGTGCTTATACTTCCATTCTTTATCCGGATAGATGTATACGATTTCATACTCCTCACCTTTATAAACCTCACAGGTAAAAGGCGGCTTTTGGAGCAGTTCCTTAAGTATCTGGACCAGGGTTTTTATCAGTTGGGAGGGGCGCTTCATGGTCTCATCCCAGTCCGCTTCATATTGCCTTCGAGTGTTCGGAGAATGTAGGCCGTGCTGCCGTGATTTTTGGAAATACCGCGGCAGACGATGTTGCATAAATTGGTTGATGAACTCCACTGGAGGCAGGTCCTTTGTGGCCTTCGGTGCTGTTAGTGCTCTGCGCAAAAATAACTACCCCTATAACCTCGCTCTTTTCCTCTGACTCGTCGTTGCTCGAACAGTCATTATGCTACGGCATAACTCCTGTTCGAACGCCTCGATTCAGTGAAAAAATAGCTTTGGTTGCTAAGGGTATTTATTTCTTACGTAGAGCACTGGCCTTCCTTTTGGTTGGTGTAGTCGTTGAAGAGGATTTGGACCATTTGCTTTTCTTGGCAATACT
>DRQI01000200.1 GCA_011330545.1 Flavobacteriia bacterium | reverse complement strand
TGCCTACAATAAAGAAAAATTCAGCAAAGAAAAACACCGAGGGCATTTTACGGATGATGTATAAAGAGTGTTTTTTAGGTATTGGATACTATGGATTCTCAATACTCAATACTCAATACTCAATACTCAATACTAACTTAAATACTAAACAACACTTTTAAGCCGGATTGTATTAGAGAATCATTATGAGGGTTCAAAACCAACGGCCATGGGCTAAGGGTTTGAATACGTAATAGATTTTCTAATGTAGAATTCGGGTAAGCCATTAATCAATTGTTGCTGCAGCTACAACAATACAACAATAACCGTATGCAGCCTGTAAATCCTTAAAAAATGTTATCTTCGTAACATAAAGCTACTAGTTAAATTACCCTTGGGTACTGTAATAACTAAAACTTTATGCTATGAAAACAAGATGTATTACCATTGGCTTACTAATAGCCTTAATCGCTTATCCGGGTTTTTCACAAAGTTGGAAAACGTACCCGTATACGCCTTCGGGTAGCCTTATCACCTTTCCTAAAGACGAAGGGCGCCACATAAACGAACCTGTAGAATGGTGGTATACTACGGGGCATGTTATAGGGAATACCTCTGGAACCAAATACAGCTATATGCTAACCTATTTCTATTTTCCGCAAGCCGGTTTTGACGGATTTAGAATCCTCAATATTAGCAATGACGATACCGGAGCATTTTTTAATGATACCAAATTGGTAAACTACTCAACCCTCGCTACCGATAAATTACACATTGAAGCCGCTATTTTTTCGGGCGGTACCGAAACGTGGAAAAACAAAATAAATACTAACGGAAACCCGGTTCCTTTTGAATATATGTTGGCCGCTTCTTCAAGCAATACCGCGTTAAACCTTGAATACATCGCTATAAAACCACCGCTGATTATTGATGGTGATGGCCTTTTTAATCAAGGAGCCTCATCATATACTTATTATTATTCGCAAACTAAAAACGAAGTAAGTGGTACTATTACTATAAATGGCAATACTGAATCTGTCACCGGCTCTTCATGGATTGACCGGCAATACGGAAGTTTTAATCCTTTCAACAAAGAAAATTATGAATGGCTAAGCATCCAATTATCCAATAATATGGATATCAATGTATGGAATATCTTTACGGAGAGCAATACAATTCCCAATCAATTAGAATACAAACTTTTAGCGGCATACGTCGACGATACTACCCAATACACTCACAAGGATTTTCATCTCGAAAGGCTTGCCTACAAATGCACTCCCGATAAAGTACAATGTTATTCGCAACAGTGGAAATTAACATCAACAGTAAACAATATAGACTTGACCATTACTGCCTTGCACAGCAATTCTGAAATGCAATTTCCCTTTCGGTTTTATGAGGGAGCCACTACCATTACAGGTACTGTCAATGGCATAGCGGTAAGCGGCGTTGGTTTTGCAGAGCTCTTACATTCGTACGAAAATCCTTCACTATCTTTTACACATCCAACAAGTGGTTTTTGGAATGTTAGCGAACCCATCACTTGGCAATTGGCAAATCCTGATGACGGAAGGCTCATAACTTATGATATTGAATACAGTATTGACAATCAAGCTAGTTTTATCCCAATTCAGCAAGGTATTTCAGAAACATCGTTTCTATGGAACAATGCCACAGTAAATGACGGAGATATAATATGGTTTAAAATAAAAGGATATTCTACTGACAATACCTTAAAAAGTGAAATAATCACCGATATAAGCGCACTCGTAACCCCAGCAACAGGCAGTGCCCTCGATAAAAACAATGTTAAGATTTATCCAAACCCATCACAAAATAAATTCACCGTAAGTATCAATAGCCCTCTCAGTTTGAACTATCAAATTATCGATATGTCAGGCCGGTTGCTTATTGCCGATACCTTAAAAAATATCGAACATTTTGAAGTCGACACCCGTAACTTGGCACCGGGAGTTTATTTTATACGATTACAATCTGATAATCAAAAGCTGGTTTCGAAAGTTATCGTAAAATAAGCTGTTTTTAGACCGTCAATTCCTTAAAATTCCTCTTAAATTTTTAATATCTTTGCAACTTACTAAAATGATGCAAGCACATGTTTACTAATTTAAGCGATAAACTAGACAAAGCCTTTCATGTATTAAAAGGACATGGAAAAATTACCGAAATAAATGTAGCAGAAACACTAAAAGAAGTTCGAAGAGCTTTATTAGATGCCGATGTCAATTTTAAAATTGCCAAAGAATTTACCAATCGTGTCAAAGAAAAAGCCTTAGGGCAAAATGTATTAACTACGTTAAATCCGGGGCAACTACTCGTCAAAATTGTAAAAGACGAATTGACGGAGCTTATGGGTGGAGAAACCGTAGGCATTAACTTAGGAGGCTCTCCAACCGTTATTTTAATGTCAGGGTTACAAGGTTCGGGTAAAACCACTTTCTCAGGAAAACTTGCCAATTACCTAAAAAAGAAAAAGGCCAAGCAGGTCTTATTGGTGGGTTGTGATGTGTACCGCCCTGCGGCCATCAATCAATTACAAGTTGTCGGCGAACAAATTGGGGTGGAAGTTTATGCTGAACCCGACAATAAAAATCCGGTTGAAATAGCACAAAATGCCATCAAGCACGCCAAAGCCAATGGTAAAAATGTAGTGATTATAGATACTGCCGGGCGTTTGGCCGTAGATGAAGAAATGATGACCGAAATTTCTAACATCCACAAAGCCGTTCAACCGCAAGAAACCCTGTTTGTAGTAGATTCTATGACAGGGCAAGATGCTGTAAATACGGCCAAAGCCTTTAATGATATTTTAAATTTTGAAGGGGTTATTTTAACAAAACTCGATGGTGATACACGAGGTGGAGCTGCTTTATCGATAAAATCGGTAGTTGACAAACCCATTAAATTTATCGGTACCGGCGAAAAGATGGAAGCCATTGATGTTTTCCATCCCGATAGGATGGCAGACCGTATCTTAGGCATGGGGGATGTAGTGTCTTTAGTAGAACGCGCCCAAGAGCAATATGACGAAGAAGAAGCCCGTAAGATTCAAAAGAAAATTGCAAAAAACCAATTCGGATTTGACGATTTTCTAAAACAAATTCAGCAAATCAAAAAAATGGGGAATATGAAAGACCTCGTCGGTATGATTCCCGGAGTGGGCAAAGCCATGAAAGATGTTGATATTGATGATGATGCTTTTAAAGGAATTGAGTCTATTATCTATTCAATGACACCCGCAGAGCGAAGCAAGCCTGCCATTATCAATGCCAGTAGAAAAAAACGCATTGCCAAAGGCTCCGGTACTTCTGTACAAGAAGTTAACCAATTGATGAAGCAATTCAATCAGATGAGTAAAATGATGAAAATGATGCAAGGTGGCGGTGGCAAACGGATGATGCAGATGATGAAAGGGATGGGGCGGTAGTTGTAAAGGGTAGTTTTTTATTGATAAGTTTGTGTAGTAATAATACTTTATATAAGAGAGATTAACAAAGCCTAATAGCACCCGCTCTGCAACAGTTAGAATTAATTTACCAACATTAAAATTAACAATTTGAAACTGCAAATCAAATTAAGGGGCTATCTTTTATTACTTATTTTTAGCAGCTTTTTGCACTGTACTTCCTATCAAAAAAATCAAACCGGAAAATTAAAAATTACTTTAAGCTATTGTAAATATGACAATAAAGACCTTTTCTTAAAAAAAGCTACAATTTATAAAGGTAAAACAGAATTTAAAGAAGTAGACTTTGAGCATAGAGAAAATTATATAATCCCTAAACTTCCTTTTGGAAAATATACTATTAAATATAAGTCTATATTCAATATTCTGGAAAGCATCAATTTCGTTATTAACGATCAAAAAGAAAAGCAAGTTACACTTTGCGTAGACAAAATAAATTATTCAGACAATAAAAACACACTCCTATTGGATGAACTAAAAACAGGAGAATCCTTAGAATTTTTATTTACATCAGTAGGTTGTTTTGACATGCACCAAGGAAAGTTAACAATTACTAGAATAGACACTAAAAAATACAAAGCAACAATTAACGGTTTTGAGTTTGTAGTAACAGATGAGCAATACCGATCAATACGTGAATTTGAAATTGAACTTCGCTGCAACCATACATCAGATTGTACAACGGTCGACACATATAAAGTTATCAATAAAAATAGCCTTAAAAGTTATTCAATAAAGGATGGAAGCTGTCGGTGGAGAGGTTTTGATAATTTGATAGAGAAACTGAATATAAAAGAAAAATTACTCCATCAAAATGATGAAATCTAAAATTATGTACATAGAGTGTAAAAAAGAAGAGTTGGTGGGAGAAGCCCGAATAGGAAGAGTAACTTTCTCAAAATCAATGAGATCAATTTATTACAACGGAAAAACTTTTAAAACTTTAAAAGGTACCGGTTTTAAATCAAATTATTTCGATGTAGACACCGGTGAACATTATTGGATTTCGGGTTGTAGAAAAGACGGCGCTGATAGGCTTTATGGTGAGCGGTTACCAATTTATATAGATGAAGATATTCAGGAAGAATATTGGCGCAACATACGGAACTTACCCAAAATGGTAGGAACAACTATAATCAACAGCAGAAAGTAAACAATAAATACTCTTTTCAGAAAATCTAACTCTTAAAAACTTCCAATTTTCCGGTTTACGAACTAAAAAGAGCCATTCGCTCATTTCTATTTTTACAGATGGCCAATAGGTGATAAATTTGCTATCAACTATGTATCATGAAAAAAAATCTGTTACTCTTACTAACTATTTTTCAAGTATCGTTGGCCCATCCTCAAGGCTCAATAGAAATAGATTCATTATTAAATTTAATTTCAAAAACAGTAGACTCTAAAAAGATTATTGAAACAGCACCTGCTAAAAAACTAATTGCTTATAAAGAAAAAGTATTGCCCCTTTTGGCAGAATTTTTTACTGATACTACTCAAACCAAGGTAATATCAACATGCCAAAAACGAAATCTTACCAAGGGTGAATTAGCCATCATTATAGCTGATAATATAGAATTGATGCCCTATTTTGAAATTACAGGAGTTCAAAATTGCTTGCTAACTTTCTGCGAGAAAAATCCAAACCTAATTGAATACTATTTATGGGCAATACAGCAACGCAGACCAAAAAGTTTTCAAAAAAAATATATCGCATGGTTGGCCAGTGAAGAAAGAAAAAAATGGATACCTCTATTTAGTCGGCAAACAAAAAGGCCAACTCGAAAAGAAAAACGTATTATTAAAAGAGTTCAGAAGAAAACACTTGCTAACTAAATTTAAAATCGATAATTTTGGACTATAGACGTTCTCATACGCTCATCATTAATTTTTATCTGACAAACAGCTAAAAATTATCAAAAAAAATACTCTGGCACTCAAAACCTCAAACCAAAGAATACAATGATTTTACTCGACGGAAAAACCACTTCCAATCAAATTAAAGAAGAAATTGCCCAAGCGGTACAACAGCGAAAAACCGAAAGTAAAAAAATTCCGCATTTAGCTGCTGTGTTGGTAGGCAATGACGGTGCCAGTATGACCTATGTAAACAGTAAAGTAAAATCATGCGAACGTGTTGGTTTTAAATCTACGTTGATAAGGCTAGATGCCGAAACTTCAGAAGAAACCCTACTTCAAGAAATTGAAAAATTAAATACTGATGATGATATCGATGGTTTTATCGTTCAATTGCCATTGCCAACACATATTGACGAACAAAAAATTATCATGGCTGTACATCCTGATAAAGATGTTGATGGTTTCCACCCTATAAATGTAGGGAGAATGACACTAGATTTACCTGCCTTTCTGTCGGCAACACCATTCGGAATTTTAGAGTTATTAGAGCGATACAACATTGAAACCAGTGGTAAACACGCTGTTATTATAGGAAGAAGCCATATCGTTGGTAGGCCGATGAGCATCTTACTCAGTCAAAAAAGGCCTGTAGGAAATGCTACGGTAACCGTAGCGCATAGCAGGACTAAAAATTTAAAAGAGATAACCCTGCAGGCAGATATTATTATTGCTGCCTTAGGCATCCCTGAATTTTTAACCGGCGACATGGTAAAAGACGGAGTGGTTATTATAGATGTGGGCATTACAAGGGTTGAAGACTCTTCAAAACCCCGTGGTTATCGATTGGCCGGAGATGTACATTTTGAAAGTGTAAGCAAAAAAGCCAGTTATATCACGCCGGTTCCCGGTGGTGTAGGCCCGATGACGATTGCTATGCTACTAAAAAATACCTTGTTGGCTTGTCAAAATAAAGATAATACTTAGCTTTTCTTTTTGTCATCCTCCATTTTATTCCATATATCTAAGTAGATTTTCCAATCGCTGCCTTCTTTTTTCCAGATGATGATATAATTGCCTTTTGAAGAGATTTCCTTTCCTTTTTTCGTAGCGACTGTCATTTTATAATAACCGTAATCATAGGCATAATCTCCTATGATTTTAATCTCTTTCGGATTCACTTTGTGATATACCAACTTCATGCCTTTGGGCAGTTTCCAACGTTTTTTAATCGCCTCCTCCCCTTCTATGATATCTTCTCCGGCAGCAAATATTTTACCGTCTTTACTGTATAAAGAAGTTAATTTATCATGATCATCACCTACACAGGCTTTCGAAAAATTAGTAATATTATTTAATATTTTATTAATGTCTTCACCCTTGCCCGAGTACTCTTGAGCATAGAAACTAACACTCAAAAATAAAAGAAGTATTGTGCTTTTAATTTGTAAACGCATAACAGAAAATAAGAAATTATAGAATCAAAGAGAATTGGTAGAATAGACGCCAAAAATCAGTAAAACTAACAACATAGAATTCTTCAACAAAGATAAGAATCTGCATGCTAACGTATAGAAATCTATATCAGTTTAGCGAAATTTTAACAAACTGTTAAAATTTTACCAACCAAATTGAAGTTTACCCGCAAACGATTGTTTAGGGT
>DRQI01000199.1 GCA_011330545.1 Flavobacteriia bacterium | reverse complement strand
TTCCTGACTGAAATTCGTTTCCTCCCGAAACAACTATAAGGTCTTGGTCGCCATCATTGTCTGCATCAAAAAATAAGTTATCGGTATCTTCATTGAGGTTGTTTTTCTCAAAAGTGCCTTGTTGAACCCTAAAAAACTGTCCGTTCTCTTCTTGAAAGAACAGGGCTCCGGCTTGTTTTTTGGCACCTCCGATATATACATCTTGCAATCTGTCATTATTGATATCGGCAACCGCTATTTTCGGGCCTTCGTACCCTTTTGTATATGGAATTAAGGGTTCTCTTGTAAATTCATACGATGGCCTTTCATGGTGTTTGAAATTTACTACGGAATCAACTTTAGTCAGGTAATTGTGACTGGGCCGAAGTATGTCATAAAAGTTTCCGGCGGCTTGCTCGTAGTGTAGGGTTATCGATGAATTTGCCACTATACTTTGTACTGTTTGAAAATTACCTCCCGGCCAAATTACCGTTAATGAATCTATTATTTGGGTTTTGCCAAGGCCTATGGTCATGTTTGGCGCAATGGCCGATAGATACCCTCTCGATGTATAATTTTCATTGGTAATGGTAAGTGAATCTTTAAAAATAAGCACTTTGGCTCCGATTCCGAATTTATTTTTCGGCGCACCTTGAAATTTAATTTTTAAAAAATTGTTTTTATGTTGTTTTTCGGAGTTATTTTTTAAAATATAGGCAGGCATATTTACATTATTTACCGCCAAGTCAAGGTCGCCATCATTATCTAAATCGGCGTATACGGCTCCGTTACTAAAAGAAGGCTGTTTTTTAAACCAATTATTGGTTACATCAGAAAAAGTGAGGTTGCTGTTATTTTTAAAAAAATAATTGGAAAGTTTTTTTTGAGGTATTTCTTTGGTAAGGGCTAAATTACTATCGGTCAATCCGTTATTAATTTGTTCTTGTATTTTTTTATCGGATATAAAATTTATAAAATCCATGTCATTGGTAGCTCCCAGTATGCCGTTGGTAATAAAAATATCTTTGAATCCGTCGTTATCCAAATCGGCAATCAATGGCGACCATGACCAATCGGTGGCAGCAATACCCGAAGCATAGGCAATTTCACTAAAAGCGGTGTTTTGTACATTTAAGTGCAATGTATTTTGCATATACTGAGGGGCATAATCGTTTTTTAGGTATTGATTATAGATTTGATTGTTAAATTCTGAACCTGCTATTTTATACGTCTCAATATTATTGGGAAGCATATCTAACGAAATAATATCGGTATATCCGTCATTATTGATATCGGCAATGTCATTGCCCATAGAATAATGTGTAGTATGCCCCATTTTTCTATCATCTTTTGAAATGACTTCTTTAAAAGTACCGTTTTTTTGATTGAGATAGAGGTAGTCGTTTTCGAAAAAATCATTGCCTACATAGATATCGGGGTAACCATCATTATTGAGGTCGCTTACCGAAACTCCTAGTCCGTAACCTATTTTTCCTTGAAAGATGCCTGCTTTTTGAGAAACTTCAACAAATTTTCCATTGTCATTTTTAAAAAGTTTATCTCCTGATAAGCTGTCAATTTCTTCTCTCAGTTTTCCATTGCCATACCGCCTATTCGGAAAAACAGAATGATTCAACAAAAACAAGTCTAAATCGCCATCGAGGTCATAGTCAAAAAAAGTGGCTTGTGTACTAAAACTGGCAATATCTAGATTATAGGATGCCGCTGCTTCTTTAAACACAGGAGTTCCTTCTTCGGTGTTTCCTTGATTGACATACAGGAGGTTTTTTCCTTTTATGTCTTGGTAGGCTCCTACCTTACAAAGATAGATATCTAACAGGCCATCATTATTAATATCGACAAGTGCCACTCCGGTTGTCCAACCGTCAGTATTCTCTATCCCACTTTTTTGAGTACTATTTTCAAATTTGAAATTGCCTTTATTCAAATAGAGCTGGCCTTGAACTTGATTTCCTGTAAAATAAAGATCGGTGAAACCATCGTTATTGAAATCGCCGGCAGCCACCCCCGCTCCGTTATAATAATAGAGGTAGGTTAAAATATTAAGGGAAGGCGTTGGTGTTACTTTATTTATAAATTGAATGCCTGTACTTTTTTTCAATTCAAATAGTTTTGTATTATCACGGCACGAGCTTAGAAACAATACAATAAAAATAAATACAATTTCATACGGTTTCATTATCGCTGTATATACGTTGACACGTTTAAATGTCAAATTTCCTTTTAAGTAGCTGTTCAAAAAGTTTAAATGCGTTTATTATCGGGTCTTAATTTTACTATCGGTTCGATATCATTTTCATTAAAAAAAGCTAACTTTAAAGGCTAGCTTTTTATACTTAAACTTGCATAATTATGATTTTCATGGCTAATATAAGTCATTATACGATGCCTTATGATTAATGATAGTTTAAAAAGATTAATAAAAAGTTAAGAAGATTAATAAAAAGTTAAAAAAACATTTTTTAGTGCTATTTTATTGATATTAGGGCTTATGCGCGGAAAGAAAGTTTATATCGTCATATTTATCATTTCTATTATCGGACTTGCTATTGTACAATATCAATATTTGCGTATCGGTTTAAATCTTGCCAAAATTCAATTCAATCAAAAAATTGGATTGGCAATACACGAGATAAAAAATGATCTTGCACAACCCAATCAATTGACTTTTTTGGTTGGAAAAGCCATTACTAAAGATTCTATCTATTTTAATCTTGCCGCTGATAGTATCCAAGAAGCCTCGCGTTATTTTATGAATGATTTTTTAAAGGATAAACTTTTACAACACGGCATAAAAACTGCATTTACCTATAATTTATATGCGAAAGATTCTACTGACTATTTGAGGTCTCCTAAATCGTACGGCGATAAAAATGACCTTTTAAAATATACTCTTACGCTTGATGGTTACCTACCGACGTTAGTAAAAAAAAGGCTCATCTTAGAGCTTCGGTTTCAAAATTTAAATTCTTATTTTTTATCGCAGCTCAATGGATTAACCATCCCAAGTTTACTCTTCATTTTGGCCATAATAATTGTAATCTTTTGGGTGCTTAAGTCATTTTATTGGCAACAACATTTGATAACTACCACCAATGAGTTTATTAATAATTTGACCCACGAATTAAAAACTCCCGTATTTTCTATTGGCATCGCCTCTAAAATTTTATTGGAAAAAGCAACACAAGAAAATAAAGAATTGGTTGGTATGATACGAAATCAAGTTACAAAACTCAACAGTCAAATTGAAAAAGTTTTAGACTTGGCCAGTTTAGAAAGTAAAAAAGGTTTTATCAACAAAAAAATAGTAGATTTTAAACCTGTTATTTTAACAATCATTAAAGAGTTTGAGCAAATTGCCGCCTTAGAAAATATCAATTTTATTGGTGAGGCCAAAGGTAATAGCTATATGCTTATGTGCGATTCTTATCATTTGGAAAATGCCATTAACAGCTTGTTGGAAAATGCCAAAAAATATGCTAAAGAACACAGCCATATAGAATTTTTGGCAGTTAAAGAAAATAAGAAATTGACGATTCGGGTGAAGGACAATGGCATCGGAATTTCAGCTGCTGATAAAAAGAAAATCTTCGATAAATTTTTTAGGGTATCTTCGGGCGATGTACACAATGTCAAAGGATATGGTTTAGGATTGAATTATGTAAAAAGAATTGTCAAACTCCATAAAGGAAAAATTACGGTACTTAGTTCTTTGGGTAAGGGGTCTGAATTTATAATTAGTTTACCTTTGCTTTCATGAAAACAACTAAAAAAATATTATTGGTTGAAGATGATACGTCTTTGGGATATTTACTATCTGAATACCTCAACATGAAAGGTTTTGCTATTACTTGGAGTAAAAATAGTAATGCCGCTTTAGAACTTATACACCGAGATTATTTTGATTTGATTATCTTGGATGTGATGATGCCCGAAATGGATGGTTTTACAATGGCCAAAATCATCAAACAACAATTTCCTGAAATTCCGTTTATTTTTCTAACTGCACGTTCTTTAAAGATTGATGTTTTAAAAGGGTTTTCATTAGGAGCCGTTGATTATTTAAAAAAACCAATAGATGAAGAAGAATTAGTTGTACGGTTAAATACATTATTAAATACATTGTCTGCCAAAAAATTAGCACCGGCTAATGAACCGCATGAATTTCTAATAGGTGATTATGTCTATAATAAAGATTTGCTTCAATTAATTTATAAAAACAACAGTGCTAAAAAGCTAACCTTTCGAGAGAATAAATTATTGTTTTTTTTAGTCTCTAAACAAAACGAGCTATGCTCGCATAAAGAAATTTTAAATGATATATGGGGCAAAAATGACTATTTTTCTAGAAAAAGCCTAAATGTATTCATTTCAAGGTTAAGAAGATACCTTAGTAAAGACCCTTGCATAAAAATTGAAAATATTCACAATCAGGGATTTATATTTAGGATAGAAAGAAGAAAATAGTTGAGTTTGTCTGTTTTGATGACAAAAAAACGCCCTCCTGTTTTCCTCATTTTAACACCCAAAGTTAAATAACTCTGACAAATATTTTTGTTCTTGCGTCAAAATAATGGTTTTGCTGATTATTTCTTGACTATTTGGTAGTTTAACTTGAATTTGATAAATATTTTCAGCTATTTCAATAGCTTTTTCTGCACTAATCGTTGCCTTTTTCTCTTTTAACTGTCTCTCTAACTCTTTGTAGACTTTATAGGCAGCAAAATTAATCGTTATGTGTGCCTCTATTCTTCTTTGTAGTCGATGATGAATCCATTGTTGAGCTTCTTTTTTAAGGTTAAAAAGCTCTTTCTCATAAAACGAACTACCAAAGCTCTTAACAACCTTATATTTTCCAGAACTTTTATCTATAACTTGAATATAGACCTTACCTGATGATGATTTTAACTCTCTTAAAAACATTTTTGGGTGAAATATTTAATTTTAACACCCAAAATTAAGATTTTTTAATCGTATCTTATTGATTATTAAATAAGTAAAAAATAGCCTGAAAAAAGTGCGAAAAACAGGAAAAAATAGTTGAGTTTGTCTGTTTTGATGACAAAAAAACGCCCTAAATAAGAGCGTTTTCTACTAATCCAAATATATATCGATATAGAGACTAACTAATATCCGGGGTTTTGTGTTAAATTAGGATTTCCGCTAATAGCAATAGAAGGAATTGGAAATAATAAAAATGTTGGGCTCGAAGGGTCTTTTTGAGGCCCGCCGTCTAAGAATGTACCAAATCTAATTTGGTCTTGCCTTCTCCAGCCTTCCCACCATAATTCTCTTCCTCTTTCGTCTAAAAGTGCCATTTCATCAACAGAAGCTAAGTCTGCAGCATTTCTTGCTGCCCTAATCTGATTGACAATGGCCAATGCACCGGCACCATCCCCTTTTCGCAACATCGCTTCGGCTTTCATCAATAACACATCAGAATACCTCAATAACACATAATCATTATTAGGTTTATTTAAATCTTGATAATCAGGAATATATTTCAAACCTCTTATCCCTGTTATTTCAAGGTCTGAACCACTAGATATAATTGGGCTTACTTTAGAAAAAATTAAAGGGTTGCCCAACCTGTCTTGTAAAGGGTCACCATTTACATCATATTGTTGCCCGAATAAAAATCCGGCTTTTACGCCACTAACATCTGTAAGGCCCGGCAACACTTGATTTCCTTTTCTCACATCATTTGGGTCATCAAATTTGTCATAAAAATCTGATAAGGTGGTAAAACCATTCCAACCTCCGGGATTTTGATTATAGTGTAAGGTCATAAACCACCTAGAAGGAATATTCCCTCCATTTTCTCCTCTGGCATGTTTAGAAACAAAGATTATTTCTGAAGCACCTGTGTTTACATCATTATCGGGCCTGAAATTATCATAATACCCTAAGCCTTGAGACAAGGAATATCTTCCGGAGTTTATTACGGCATCACAATTAGAAATTACCTTATCTAAATCTGCATTGTCAAAAGTAAAGTTTTGTCCTCCGCTAATCCAAACCGGCTTTTGTAAATAGGCTTTTGCCAAAAGGGCTTCTGCTGCTTCTTTACCGGCAATACCACTACTGTTATTGGATGGTAAATTAGGAATTGCGGCTTCTAGATTGCCTGTTATCAAATCAACGGCTTCTTGCCCTGTTAACACTCTGGCTGCTTGCCTCAAATCTTCACCTGCTTCCCTAAAAGGCACTTGCCCGTAAAGGTCTAATAAGTGAAATACAAACCATGCTTGTAAAAACTGGGCTTGGGCTTGTTCTGAAGGCGTTAATTCAAAGGATAGTGCTTGAATGGTTTGAAAAACACCATTTGATAAATTGTTAAAGGTATTTTCAACAAATTGGTGCCCGGCATCCCAAGTATGTTGGTGTAATTGCCTCCA
>DRQI01000198.1 GCA_011330545.1 Flavobacteriia bacterium | reverse complement strand
CGGGTACGCATCGGGCTTTTCCTATCAAAGGAGATTCTATGCTCCCTGTAAAAGACGGCTCTTTTATTGTTGCCAAGTTTATTGAAGATGTCGATGATATTAAAGACGGCAGCACCTATATTGTATTGACCAAAGAAGATGGCCTGGTCTATAAAAGGGTTTATAATCGAATTAAAGACCGGAAGAGCTTGCTATTGTATTCTGATAATAAAAAGTATGCGCCGTATGAAGTTAAAATTGAAGATGTATTGGAAGTATGGCAATTTACCTGTTGTATCAATACACAAGAATACGATAAGGATGAATTAAAATTAAGCAGTATCCTCAATATGTTTCAAGAGCTGAAAGTAGAGTTGAAATCGATAAAAATCACACCTTCTGAGAAGGTGGCTTTAGAAAATACTTAAAAGGGGCAATGAGCAACAAGATTATTATAAACAGGCCTGAAAAAGTAGGCAAAGCCACGAGGACATTACCATCAGCTAAGCAAGATGGTTTTCAAAGTAAAATAAAAGTTTAATCTTCTAACTTGTATTTTTCTTTTAAGGTATCCATGTCTAAATACTTGTACTTATTTGGCGTTGTAGCATCTAACAACCTGACGTTTAATTTATCGGCAATATAAAACCCCATTTCTAATGTAGGTTCATAATCATCATTTCTATACACGTTAAAATGCTTATTTTTTTTATACCACAAATTAATTTCAAAAATATAATCTTCATTTTTTAACGGCTGTTTAAAGAATGATACATATTTGATTTCAGGAAGAGGCCTCCACTTGCCAAATCTTATAGAACCAACTGAATACTCATTTTTATAGGTATGGTTTTCTAAATTGAACAAAACAGCTTTAACAACCGAAAATCCATAACCCATTGCAAAAGCAATAAAGGAAATTTTTAAAACACCTAAACCCGGCTTTATTATACGCATAAAATCAAATCTCATCACTCCAATAAAAAGCAAGATTAAAAGTGCGATTCCTATGGTATAAAAGAAAGCAGCGATAACCATTTGCCAAATGGGCCTTTGCCCTTCTGAAATAATAATATTCTTATTTTTCACACGAATAAATTTATATTGATTTACTGTTTTATAGTATTATTACTTAACAAAATAAAACAACACAAAGTCAAACAAATAACTATCTACTCATACCCCTTTGTGGAGGCTCCTATCTTTTTATACCAAATTCCCCAATGAGGGTTTCACCTAAACAAATATAAAAAATAACTGGTTTTTTCTATTAAAATTTATACTTTTAAGACTCACTAATAAACTGAAAATCATGAGTGAACACATACCACAAAAAAGCTGGTTTAGCAGAAACTGGATTTGGGTAGTGCCGTTAGGCGGCTGCCTGACTATTATTGTATTATTTGTCTTTGGCATAGGCGCAGCCATCTTTGGAGTTTCTAAAATGTTTACAGGGTCTACTCCTTATAAATATGCCATAGAGCAAGCCACTACAAACCCGAGGGTTATTGAATTACTCGGCGAGCCTGTTGAAACTGCCGGAATGATGCAAGGTAAAATTTCAACGACAAACAATTCTGGGGAGGTCAACATTACAATTCCTTTAAAAGGCCCCAAGGGAAAAGGTTCGGTTACCGTTATCGGCACTAAAGAAGACGGCGAATGGTCTTATGAAAAACTGTATGTACTGATAAAAGATACGCAAGAAAAAATTAACTTATTGGAAAAAACACTAGAGGGAACGTGAGGGTTCTCGGTTTTGGATTTAAAATTATTATTTAATAAGGTTGGATACCGGAGGCTTCTTTCTCTAAAAGAAATTTTATATGTACAAAACAGATGCATAGAAAAACGCCCAAATATCCCCAAAATAACAACCACATTACTGAGATTGACAACCATTGTGACAGCATCGGAAAAATAAGAATAGTTTCTGAAAAAAGCAGGAAACTTCCGTATAAAAACCACACTAATGGCGGTATTCTTTTTTGAATTGCTACCCATATAAACGGCGTATACATCCCTAAAAATAAAAGATGCAGCCATGCAATCAATAAGAACCTATTGCCTATTACTAAATTTGCCATGCTCGGAATACTTCCTACAATATTGGTAATTGCAACTAAAAGAGTACTGTAATAAATGTATCTATATGCCTTTTGTGTTTTTATAAAGTGCTTGGCAAATTGCAACAGTACCAATAGCAACGCTATGGAACCTACAGCTCCCAACACTTGAATCAGCCAATGGTCAAAACTATAATCCAACGAATGTGCAAACAATAAAACTAAGCTACCCCCAATAACAATACTATCTTTTTTAGTAGGTTTTATCGCTGTTTTTTGTAGTAAAACAGCCAACATCCACACAAAAAAAACGCCGAAATACTGAAAATGTAAATAGAAAAAAATAGCTTGTTGATACCATGGCGAAGCATGCATTTTCATAGCCATCAAAGGCCCTAACATATACGGGCCTAAAGAAGCTGTAAAATGAAACAGTATGCCGATTTTTATCAACCGCTGCATCGCTTTATCGCCGCTAAGCCGTTTCCATAACCTGATTACTAAAATATAGCTTATCCACAAATGTAAGGTAGAAAACAAAATAGAGTAGAATGCATAACCTTGCAGTATAAACGCAATCATAAACAGCACTACGCAACCTTGCAATGCCATATAGTATTTATATGAAACCTTGTCAATACCATCGGTAAAGTGTGTCCATACCAACAGTAACAGGGCATTGAATAAAAATCCGAGTAATAATACATGTGAGTGTGAATGGATTACATATTTAAAGGGAAACTCAGAGATTGCCCCTGTAAAAGCATAACGCAATACTACCCCCATAAAAGTACCTATAATACCGAATAGTAATGGGTATTTCAACCCTTTTTTTATAGAAGTTATGTGTAAACTTGCTTTCATTTTTGATTGAATTCTGTATTGCAATCTTGACACTTATAGGTATACTTTACATAAGGTGGCAGTATCGCCGAAAGTAACCCGAAAACAAACCATAGAAAAGATTTTATGTCTCTAACGGTAGTAAGTAACTGAACTTTTTTACTATTACAATTAGGGCAATGTATCGCTTTTCCGTCGTCGTTAAGCGAATATTTTTTAATAGAACTCAACAATTCTAGTGCTTTATTTTCTTGCTTAGATAAAACTTTTAATTTCACACCTCCAATGGTATTGCTAAATAAAGGGTCTATATCTATTGTAAAATTATCAACCATAAAAACCTGAATACCTTCTGATTCTAAATACGCTTTAATAATTTGAGCTTCAGATGAATATTGAAATACCGCCACCGTTTTAAAAGATTCATTCATATCTCATAAATTTCAATTAAACCCAAAAAGTATTCTTTTTCGGCTAAAAATAAAAGTCAAGATGAATTCAATAATAAAAAAACGCCAAGTATGTTTGCTTGGCGTTTTTAGAAATTTATGCTTGGCCTGTAGGCCCGAAATTCATCGGAATTGGAGGCTGTTCATAATCTTTAATCTCACCATGTGCTTTTTCAAATCGCCCAACATTTTCTGCCAAGGCTTTCATCAAGCGTTTGGCATGTTGCGGGGTTAAAATAATTCTCGATTTTACTTTTGCTTTGGGTGTTCCGGGCATCACATTTACAAAATCAACAACAAATTCAGATACTGAATGGTTGATAATTGCCAAGTTGGCATAAGTGCCTTCTGCAACTGTTTCATCCAATTCTATATTCAATTGATTTTGAGGTGCTTTTTCGTCTGCCATAATTATTACATATTAGTTTCCTTCCATTTCTTCAGCCGCCCCTACAATCATGTTATCGTAGATGCGCATACCTGTACCTGCCGGTATTCTCTTACCGACAATTACATTTTCTTTCAATCCTTCTAAGGTATCTACTTTACCGCTAATAGCAGCTTCGTTTAATACTTTGGTAGTCTCTTGGAATGACGCTGCCGAAATAAACGATTTTGTTTGAAGCGATGCCCTTGTAATACCTTGCAATATCGGTTCTGCTGTGGCGGGCACGGCATCTCTGGCTTCGACCAAATTCTTATCTGACCTTCGCAAAATAGAATTTTCATCCCTCAATCTACGGGCTGATACAATTTGTCCGGCTTTTAAATTCTCAGAATCTCCCGAGTCTACAATTACCTTCATACCGTAAATGGCGTCGTTTTCTTGGATAAAATCATTTTTATGGATTAACTGGCTTTCTAAGAAAGTAGTATCTCCTGAGTCAATAATTTTAACTTTACGCATCATTTGGCGTACTACTACTTCAAAATGCTTATCATTAATTTTCACACCTTGAAGCCGGTATACTTCTTGAATTTCATTTACCAAGTATTCTTGAACGGCAGAAGGGCCTTTAATTCGTAAAATATCAGAAGGTGTTACTGCACCGTCTGATAAGGGCATTCCTGCTTTGATATAATCGTTTTCTTGAACCAAGATTTGATTTGAAAGTTTTACCAAATACTTTCTAATCTCGCCCGATTTAGATTCTACGATTATTTCGCGGTTACCACGTTTAATTTTTCCGAAAGAGACCACGCCGTCAACGGCAGAAACTACTGCCGGGTTCGATGGGTCACGTGCTTCAAACAATTCGGTTACTCTTGGCAAGCCTCCGGTGATGTCTCCTGCTTTTCCTGATTTTCTCGGTATTTTTACCAATACTTTTCCGGCTTCAATTTTTTCACCTTCTTCAACCATTAAGTGAGCTCCTACAGGTAAACTGTATGATCGTAACACTTCACCTTTTGTATTTTCAATCAATAAGGTGGGTACTATTTTCTTATTCTTAGATTCAGAAATTACTTTTTCTTGGAATCCTGTTTGTTCATCAATTTCTACTTGATAGTTGATGCCTTGTTCAATATTTTCAAAGACAATTTTACCTTTAAATTCTGAAACAATCACACCATTATAGGGATCCCATTGACAGATAACATCTCCTTTTTTGATGGTTTTACTATCTTTTACAAAGATGAATGAACCATAAGGTATATTATTGGTACTAAGCGTAATACCTGTCTTTTTATCAATAATCTTAATTTCTGACGTTCTAGAAATTACAATATCAACCACATTGCCGTCATTGTCTAATCCTTCAACTGTCCTTAAATCTTCAATTTCTATCTTTCCGTCAAATTTAGCTGATAATTTATTTTCTTCAGAAACGTTTCCTGCAATACCACCCACGTGGAAGGTACGCAAGGTTAACTGTGTACCGGGCTCACCAATTGATTGGGCAGCAATTACTCCAACTGCTTCACCTATTTGAACCATTTTTTTGGTTGACAAGCTATGTCCGTAACAATTACTACAAATTCCTCGTTTAGATTCGCACGTAAGGGCTGACCGTACTTCAACGCTTTCTATTGGTGATGCTTCGATAAGGGCTACAATATCTTCATCAATTTCTTCTCCTGCCCGTACGATAATTTCATCTGTTAAGGGATGGTGTAGGTCATTGAGCGAAACCCTTCCTAAAATTCTTTCTCCTAAGGTTTCAACAATCTCTTCATTCTTCTTTAACGGATGTACATCTAATCCCCTTAGGGTACCACAATCTTCTTCATTGACAATCACATCTTGAGAAACATCTACCAAACGGCGTGTTAAATATCCTGCATCGGCAGTTTTTAATGCTGTATCGGCAAGTCCTTTACGGGCACCGTGCGTAGAGATAAAATATTCAAGAATTGACAATCCTTCTTTAAAGTTCGAAAGAATCGG
>DRQI01000197.1 GCA_011330545.1 Flavobacteriia bacterium | reverse complement strand
TGTAGAATTGCCTGAAACAACCACCTTCTTTTTAACCTTTGCCATTGCTTCGTCAATAAGCCGTCGCCCCGCTTTTAAATTTTCTTGGGTTTTACAAAATGATTTTAATAAACTCGGATTTATTTCTTTTAATACCGGAATTACTTTATGCCGAATTTTATTTCTCATATAATTGGCCTCTGCATTGGTGTGGTCTTCTCGCCAAGAAATAGCGTTACTTGTGGCATACGCTTTTATTTGTTCTTTAGTAAACGGCAATAGCGGCCTGACAATATTGTCGTTTTGTTCGGGTATTCCGGTTAACCCGTCTAACCCGGTACCCCTAATGGTATTGATTAAAAAAGTTTCGAGATTATCATCTGCATGATGTGCCGTAATTATAAAATCTAATTGATGTTCTTCTGTTAGTTTATAGAACCAATGGTACCTCAGTTTTCTCGCTGCCATTTGAACGGATAACTTTTCTTGCTTGGCTACTTGCTGTGTGTTAAATTTTTGTGTAAAAACAGGTGTTTGTAACTTTTGGGCTACTTGTTTTACAAATGCTTCATCTTGGTCTGATGCTTTTCCGCGTAAACAAAAATTACAGTGTGCCAGCGTGATATCATAATCTAGTTGGTGCAGCAATTGAGCCAATACCATACTATCAACGCCTCCTGAAGTAGCTATCAGTAGTTTTTTTTCTTTTAAAAATGAAAAACGTGTATTGATATGTTTAGAAAATTGTGTTACCAAAACGCTGTAAAGATAAGTTTTTAGTTGTTTTGTTTGTAAACAAAAAACTCCGAATCGTTTAAGGAGATTCGGAGTTTTTTCACTTTTTAAATGGTACTAATTTTTAACCAAGGTTTTATAATTTTTTAGTTTGAGTTCTGACAGCACGTTTAAGGCCTCTTCAACATAAATATCTTTGGATAGGTTTTTATGCCAAACATTACGTTTGTCTGCCAATACTGAATCTTTTTCTAATAAAGGCAACTCGTATTTAGGTGACGTAAAAACGAGATTGTTATGATATTCATAAATAGGTTTAAACTTTTTACTTTCTTCATTTCTTTTTTCTATGTCTTTTTTATACTCGCTAAATTTTAAATATACCGTAGTATCTTCACGCCCTTCTTTGAGCCATTTTGCATTTTTGTCAATTAACATAAACTGCGGGTTGTTAGCTACCCTTTTTTTACTGTTGTTAACTACTTCATCAAAATTTTCATACCCTTTCCAAGAGGTATAATTAGCACTTGCTATTTTGTCCCATCCTAACGGGTTTTCTTCATCGCGTTCACCAATATGCATATACGTATATCTGTTGGGTAGTTTTATATCAGATTCAACGCCTTTTAATTGTGTAGAGCCTCCATTAACCCTATAAAATTTTTGAATGGTCATTTTCAAAGCTCCTAAGTCTTTAGAATATTTATAATAGTTATTGAGTGGCAATATATTTTGTACGGTTCCTTTGCCAAAGGTTTGCTTGCTGCCTATAATTACGGCTCTATTATAATCTTGCATTGCCGCCGCAAAAATTTCTGAAGCCGAGGCTGACAATTCATTTACCAATATTACCAAGGGTTTATTCCATTGTATTCTCTGGTCTCTATCTGAACGCACTCTGGGTTTGCCTTCTCTGTATTTCACTTGCACTACGGGGCCATCTTTGATAAACAGGCCGGCTATATCAATAGCTGTTTCTAAGGAACCTCCTCCATTGTTTCGCAAATCTATAATTAAGCCTTCTACATTTTCTTTTTTCAGCCTTTCTATTTCACGTGCCATATCTGTGGCTGAGTTTCTGAAATTCTTTTCACTAAAATCTATATAAAATTTAGGCAAATTGATAATAGCAAACTTTCTCTTATCTTTTTTTACGATACTCGATTTGGCAAAAGTTTCATCTAAAATTACCACATCTCTTATGATAGAAATGGTTTTAATGGTTCCGTCAATTTTTTTAAGGGTAAGCCTAACTTCGGTGCCTTTTTTACCTTTAATATATTCAATGGCATCGTCTAAACGCATTCCGATAATATCTAAAGGCTCTCCATCGGCCTGGGCAACTTTTAAGATAAGGTCGCCAACTTCTAGTTCGCCACTTCTCCAAGCAGGGCCTCCGGAAATAAGTTCTGCAACTTTGGTATAATCTCCTTTTTTTTGCAATCTGGCACCTATTCCTTCTAGTTTACCTGCCATATCAATGTCAAATTTCTTTTTAACTTTTGGTGCAAAATAGGTGGTATGCGGGTCAAACTCTTCAGAAATGCTATTTACATATACCGAAAACCAATCGGTTTCGTCTAAATCATCATAACGGTCAAAAATTTCTTCCATTCCTTTCAAGGTAGCTTCTCTTGCTTCTACTTCTAACTCTTTGAACGATTTCATTTTATAATTAGCATCTTCTTTCTGCTTATCTTCTTCATCCTTTATTTTATCATATAAGCGTGAAATTGTAATTAGCTTCAAATGTTTTTGCCAATTTATAATCAGTTCTATTTCATTTTTGGGAAATGCCTTCTTATCGTAATCGATATCAAAAGTTTCATCTTTATTAAAGTCGAATGGATATTTTAAAATTTCTTTATAAAAGCCTTTTGCTTCTTGTAAACGACGAATGTATCTTGAATAGACTACATTATAAAATGTAAGGTCTTCATTTTTTATTTGGTCGTCAATTTTATATTCATACTTAGAAAATTCTTTGAGGTCTTCTTGTGTAAAGAATCGCCTTGTAGGGTCTAAACCGTCGATAAAATCATCAAAAACGGCTTTTGAAAATTCATCATTCAACTCTTGAGGCTCATAATGCCCTTGGGTAAGGGCATATCTAATTAAACCTATTAATATTCTATCTTTTTCCGGATCCGGTTTTTGCTTTATATTAAAACTCAATAATATCCCCGCCAACAAAACTATTGGTAGAATGATTTTATAGTTTGATTTCATAAATTTTACTGCTTTATTCATGTTGATAATTACCCTTTCAAGCCACTAAAATAGTGCCAAATATTTATTTTTCAAGGGTTTTAACAATTTTTTTGTATATACCTTTAAACGCTTCTTGTACTTTTTTATTTTTTTCATCAAAAATATCCCAAACTTGCGTTACCGTACCATCGGGATTTTTTGTCCATGTTATTTGATTGTAATACTTCCCGTTTTTACCATTGAGCAATTTACTTTTCAGTACCATTTTGCCATTTTTATAATTGCCTTTTAAGACCAAACTAAATCCCGAATTATCAATCCAAACTTGATTCCATGTAGCATCTTTTTTGTTGTAATAATTATAACTGGTTCCTCTATTAACACCCGAAGACGTCCATTTTTCAAGTAATACACAGTTATCATATTGTTTTACGATGGTGTTCTTGCCCACTACTTTTCCATTGATATCGTATACCTTCCAATCGCCAATCCAAAAATCAAATGAACGATAGGGTTGGGTGCAACACGGGCACAATTGCTTTTCTTGTTGTGCCATTACATTTTGCATACACAAAACACTTAGAAATAGTACGATTGCTCTTTTCATGATTGCTTAGTTACCTTGAAACAATAGTAAAAAAACAAATTTACTTTCTTTCATAAGAAAATGTTAAAGAGCAACAAACTATGTTAACGTAAAAAAGTAGTAGTTTTGTATACTTATGATAAATTTTTTATGGATAAAAGGCCTTTAATTTTAGTAACGAATGATGATGGCATCACAGCTCCCGGCATACGAACCTTAATAAGCCTAATGAATGAGATTGGCGATGTAGTGGTGGTAGCCCCTGATAATCCACAAAGCGGAATGGGGCATGCTATAACCGTGAACACCACATTGCGCTGTAATCCGATTACTATTGACGAAGGCCCTCAATTGGAATATAGTTGCTCTGGCACACCGGCCGATTGTGTAAAAATGGCAGTAAATGAAATTTTAAATAAAAAGCCCGACCTATGTGTTTCGGGGATTAATCACGGTGCTAATTCATCTATCAATGTTATATATTCAGGTACTATGAGTGCAGCTGTTGAAGCCGGAATTGAAGGAGTGCCTGCCATAGGGTTTTCGCTACTGGATTACAACTGGGATGCCAATTTTGAAGCCTGTAAAGAATTTGTAAGAAACATTACTTTAAATGTTTTACAACAGCAGTTGCCTGAAGGCGTAGTACTCAATGTTAATATTCCGAACTTAAAAAAAGAAGCGATAAAAGGTGTAAAAATATGCCGGCAAGCACATGGTAATTGGAAAGAAGATTTTGACAAGCGTGTGAGCCCTCAAGGCAAAGATTATTACTGGTTAACGGGAAAGTTTGTAAATCTAGACCATGGTGAAGATACTGACCTTTGGGCGTTGGAAAACGGATATGTGTCGGTGGTTCCGGTACAGTTTGATTTAACCGCACACCATTATATTCAGAAATTAAATAGCTGGGATTTATAATATAATCAGGGTGCAACAACGAATATTGCACTATGGTGATGCTATACTAAAAAACAATTAATACAAACGAATGAAAAAAGAAATTTTTATTGGATTTTTAATCGGACTTCTAGCTACCGCTGCCGGGTTTTATTTATATGTAGAATTTGTCTTGGCAGGAACTTTTGAAGAAGCATTTGCTATTGTTGCCGAAAAAAAATTGTACGGAAAAATATTAAGCATTGCCGCTATTGCGAACTTACTGGTCTTTTTTGTTTTTATAAAAAAGAAACAAGACTATAAAGCCCGAGGGGTTTTGATTGCTACTTTTTTAGTTGCATTTATTATTTTAATTACTCAATTTTTATAATTTATAAAACATCCATAAGATGAGTTCTTACAATAATATTGATACCGGCCAAAAAAGTGTATTGGTAAATTTCAACTCTTTTTTGAGAAATAATATCGAGTGTTCAACAGAGATTGTCAACCTAAATTAATTGTGTGAAACCTTCATCGAAGAATTTGGCATACAAAGGCCAGAACTTCAAAAGATGTGAATAAAATAACGAAAACCATTAATTAATATATTTAGTGTGAAATATTATATCATTGCAGGAGAAGCCTCCGGTGATTTACATGCTTCTAATCTGATGAAAGCATTGCAGCGTAAAGATGCCGGTGCCGAATTCAGGTATTGGGGAGGCGATTTAATGCAAGCGGTGGGCGGTACTTTGGTAAAGCATTACCGCGAGTTGGCATTTATGGGTTTTATTGAAGTCATTGCTAACCTAAGAACCATACTAAACAATATAAAATTTTGCAAAAAAGATATTTTAGCCTATCGGCCTGACGCCCTGATTTTAGTAGATTATCCGGGTTTTAATATGCGCATTGCCACTTTTGCTAGACAACACAACATAAAAGTACATTATTATATCTCACCTCAAATTTGGGCTTGGAAAGAAAACCGTATCAAAAAAATAAAACGCGATGTTGACGAGATGTATGTCATCTTGCCTTTTGAAAAAGATTTTTACGAAAAGAAACACGGCTTTCCGGTACATTTTGTAGGGCATCCTTTGTTGGATGCTATTGCCGATAGAAAGCCTATACACGAAAAAGAATTTAGAGCTACACACGGTTTAAGCAATAAGCCCATCATTGCATTATTGCCGGGAAGCAGAAAACAAGAAATTAAGAAGATGCTTTCGGTAATGCTTACCATGATTGATAAATTTGTCAATTACCAATTTGTAATTGCCGGAGCCCCTAGTCAAGAGTTTGAATTTTATCAGCAGTTTATTAAAAATACTTCTGTAAAATTTATTGCTAACAAAACACATGATTTATTGTCTATATCGTATGCTGCCCTAGTCACTTCAGGAACGGCAACATTAGAAACCGCATTGTTTAAAGTGCCCGAAGTGGTTTGTTATAAAGGTAGTTTTGTGTCGTATCAAATTGGCAAACGTTTGGTTGACTTAAAGTATATTTCTTTGGTGAATTTAATCTTAGATAAGGAAGCTGTCACCGAATTGATTCAACATGAGTTCAATGAATTAAGCCTTGAAAAAGAGCTCCGCAAAATTTTAGAAGAAACCAACCGTAACAAGTTGTTTATAGACTATTATGAGTTAGAGCAAAAATTAGGCGGTAAAGGTGCCAGTGAAAAAACGGCAACATTAATTATTAATAGTTTAAGTAATTCTTAAATATTTTCTTCTAAATTTTATCACTAGAATTAACATTCGCAACAACATCCAAACGGTAAAGGCAATCCAAATTGCATAGAGTTTCAAGCCGAAAGCATCTCCTATTAGCAGTGCCGGAATAAATCCTAAAAAGGTAGCAATCAATAAGGTATTCCGCAAGGTTACGGCTTCTGCCAATCCTTTAAACAAGCCATCGAAAACAAAGGCTATGGCATTTAGAGGCTGCATTAACAATACCATCCAAAATATGGCATAAAACGCGGTAAGAACATCCGTATCATCAGTAAAAATGTTTCCTATCGGAATATAAAAAATAAAACATATTATCGCCAATATAAATGCCACCACCATTGCATATTTACTCAGGTCTTTACTTAAATTCCATAGGTTTTTATAATCTTTTTCGCCCAATAACCTCCCCGAAATAATATTGCCAACACTAGAATACCCATCAATAAAAAAGGCAAAGAACAGCCATATTTGAAAAGCAATGGTTTGTGCTGCAATGTAGTTATTGCCATATTTGGTAGCATAAGAATTGGCAAAATACAGGGCAATATTCAAAGCCAATGCCCTGATAAATAAATTTAAGCTCAACAATAATAGCCGTTTAATTTCTCTGTTGAACGGCAATTGAAACCGCAAGGTAAAAGGCGTTTTTTTCAATAGTAAAATCAGTGCCATTATCGCCATTACCATCTGTGACAGCACACTTGCATAAGCAGCCCCTTCTATGTGTAATGCCGGTATCAACCCTGTTATGCCAAAAACCAATATATAATCTAGCACTATGTTTAACACCGCGCCAACAATGCTAACCACCATAGGCCAAAAAGTATTTTGTAAGCCTCTAAATACCCCAAATACAGAAAATACAAATAAGGTGAACGGCAACCCTAAGGCCCTAATTTTATAATAGGCTACCGAATAGCTTAAAATAAGCCCTTCTGCATTATACAGTTTAAAAATACTTTCTGTAAAAAATAATGTCAACACATATAAAAATAGGCTTAACAAGGTATTGATGAGAATGATTTGTGCCGGCAAATTTTTTATTTCATTCAACCTATTAGCTCCTAAATATTGCGCTATAATTGCAGATATTGCCGAACGTGTCTGTGCTAAAATCCAAAATAATGCCGATAAAAAAGAACCTGCTATTCCTACGGCTGCCAATGCTTCAATCGGGTTGAGTTCAACATTGCCGACAATAGCAGTATCTGTAATAGACAATAACGGCTCTGCTATACCCGCAATCAATGCCGGCAATGCCAATCTGTTAATCTGCTTAAACGTTATTTTAGGTTTGGATGGCAATTTGTAAAATTTGAACGGCGAAGTTCGTAACTATTCTTTAGATTACCATAGCTTTTGATATTTGAAATTGATATCGGCAAGAAAGAAAAAACCCCAAACGTCATGAGAAGCGTTTGAGGTTTTTGAATAAATAACTCTAAATTTATTTTTCTTAAATAGTAATTTCTTCGTATAAGCAATTTTTAATTATACTCGTTCATTACTGGTTTCAAATATAAGGGAGTAAAGCATTCAAAAATCATAAAATATATAAAACATGCCGTTTTCTTAACAAATGGTGCATTTTTATCAACAAATGGTAATTTCTGTATTTTTTTACTTCTAATGGCTATATATATTAATTATGTCGCTACTAAAATATATACCGCTGCAATTGGTTTTCTTCCAAATCATCGGAATTTTAATCGGTTATTACCTCCCCTTTTCTCCTAAAATCATTTTATTACTATTAGGTGTAATGATTTGTTTTTTAGGCATTTATTTGTATCACATTCGCAATAGAATCGTGCAGCACAGTTATTTTTTTATAATTGCTTTTCTCACTTTTATAAGTATCGGAATGGCATCTATCATTTTAAAAGACAGCTGTTTTCAAAAGAATTATTACGCACATTATTTGTCTAAAACAGAAAATGCTGCAATACTTAAAATTGATAAAATCTTAAAATCGAATACTTATTACCATAGATACTACGCTGAGGTAACTTTCTTAAATTCACAAAAAACCCAAGGCAAGGTTTTATTAAATATTGGCAAAGATAGTAGTGAGGTACAACTCAATATTGATGACCGCATTTATGTGGTTTCTAGTTTTAATAGTGTCAAAAAACCTCTGAACCCTTATCAATTTAATTATAAAAATTACTTGGCTAAGCAACAAATCTATCATCAGGTAACGGTTAAAAATCGTCATTTTCTTCAATTAAAAAGTACTAAGCATACATTAAAAGGTTGGGCAGCAGCTATTAGAAAACACATCACTATTTCACTAAAAAATAATGGTTTTAAGGGTGATGAACTCGCTATCATAAATGCGTTACTATTGGGGCAGCGCCAAGACATTTCTAATGATATTTTACAAAACTATCAAAATGCAGGGGCAATTCATATATTGGCCGTTTCAGGATTGCATATCGGAATTTTGTTACTATTGCTTACTTTTTTATTAAAACCTTTCGAAAAACTTAAATACGGCAAAATCATCGAATTGGTACTTATTGTATTTTTACTTTGGGGTTATGCTTTTATTGCAGGATTGTCAGCTTCAATTATAAGGGCTGTAACGATGTTTACGGCCATTTCTATTGTTGTTGTCCTCAACCGGACGAAAAACACGTACCAAGCACTTATTATCTCGCTGTTTTTCTTACTGCTTTTCCAGCCATATTACCTGTTTGATGTAGGATTTCAATTGAGTTATTCAGCCGTGTTTTTTATTGTTTGGATACAGCCGATGTTATACCAACTGTGGAAACCTCCTTTAAAAATAGTAGCTTATTTTTGGCAATTATTTACAGTTTCAATTGCTGCCCAATTGGGAGTATTGCCATTGAGTTTGTTTTATTTTCATCAATTTCCCGGGTTATTTTTTCTCTCTAACCTACTCATCATACCTTTTTTAGGTGTCATCTTAGCTATTGGTATTCTTATAATTGTTTTGTCTTTACTGCATCTCCTTCCGCATTTTATCGCTGAAATCTATCAAAAAATAATTTTTTTACTCAATATTATAGTTGAGCAAATTGGCAGCCAAGAATCTTTTTTATTTCAATATATTTCTTTTTCTGTCAACGCCATATTTTTGTATTACTTTATTGTATATCCTTTTTTTAAATGGATTGAAACCAAAAAACATTACTATTTAAAATTAGCACTGGTTGCCATAATCGGTTTCCAGTTAAACTTACTTGCCGAAAAATATATCAGTACCCACCATCAAGAATTTATCATTTTTAACAAACCCAAACATACCTTAATAGGCATTAAAAAAGGAAAAGAGTTGCAATTGTATTACGACAGTATAGCTATACAGAAAGAATACAGCATAAAAGCCTATCTCATAGGCTCTCGGGCTACGCTTTCTTCCTTACAAAATAATATTAAAAGCCTCTATAACATCAATACTAAAAAGCTATTGGTCATTGATAGTTTAGGAGCTTATAGGGTACGAAAGTTTTCGCCTGATTATATCCTTTTAAGAACGTCTCCTAAGGTAAATTTGGAGCGTATTATTGAAACTTTA
>DRQI01000196.1 GCA_011330545.1 Flavobacteriia bacterium | reverse complement strand
ATGGGAAAATTTTTAGACTTACATACTTCGTACCTGTAAAATGCCCCTTCTTTAAATTCTATAATTTTCTCTACCATCATAATTTCTCTTTTTCCATCCATGATAATGCAAGTCCTTTGATTTCCTAAATATGCTCTATCATCACCTTTTGCCACTGACAATTCTACCGCGGCATGAAATGTTGATACATTGCCATATTGTGACAATACAGACCAGGTTTGATGTTCGGTAGCATGTACCTTAATTTTAGTACGGGTTTCTACCAAATCAACACCCTTATATCGGGTTATTTTTTTCAATTTCTTATTGGTTTTCATTCTTTAGGATGTGCATTCATTTTCTATTTCTAGGGCAAACCTATCTCAAAAGGAATTGCCCTGTTTAAAAAAGTTAGCTACTCCACTTTTTTTGGTGGTATTAGGAAAAAAATGGGGCGAATGGGAAAAATGGGGCGAATGGCGTTGCTATTTTTACCCAAATTCAAAGATATTGGCACGATATGCTATCCGAAAAAAGTCACAAAAAGTACACGAGGTGCCGGGGCTGCTTTTTGGAGGTGCCATTTACTACTTGAAAACTACATAATAAAACGAAAACCACAAGTGGATATGTATTAATAACTTAAATAGTAGTATAGGTGAAATTATGCTTTAGAGGCTTCGGGGATAATGCATAATTTGAGTTTAACCTAACTGATGATATATTTTATAACTTGCCAGTACCTGTTTTGCTCTTATTCTTGAAATAGGAATGGATATAGCACTCAACGAAGATTTGAAGAAATACCCTCTTGAATTTCCTGTGACGGTATATTCTTCTTTTAAATTTATGAGGAATGATTTATGGCATCGTACCATAAACGGAAATGCCGCCAACTGCCTTTCTAATTGTGATAAGGTAATACGCAATAACGTTTGTTGTAAACGGTTTCCTTCTTTCCAATAAATTGTACAGTAATTATTATCTGCCTTAACAAAAAGAAGTTCATGAGTATTGACGCGTAATTTTTCTTTGGTATTACTGAAAATAGTAACAACAGATGGTACACTTTCGGATGATAATTCTTCGGGATATAAACTCTCAATCAAAATACCTTCTTTGAATAATGTAATAAACCGTTGTTCTGTTTTTAATTGATGAAAAACAGGATTGCACAACAGCTGATACACCATAACACCAATTTTATTCTCAATACAACTTTTAATTTGTGTATAGGCTTGGTCATAATTTCTCAGTCCGATATTGATTACTGTCAAATGATATTTGACCGCTTCGTCGTCATATTCGTTTTTTCTATTTTTAATTGTCTCGAAACACTCCTTACTTTCTTTAACAAATCCGGCCCTAGCATAGGCATATCCTAATCCTGTTAAGCTTTCTATACTACTATTTGATTTTACGTTGAGTGTTGTAAAAGTTTCAATGGCTTTATCTAGTTCTCCTAAAAAAGTATAAATCCACCCTTTTTGTTCGATAGCCGGAAAAAAAGTAGGGTCTATTTCTAAAGAGCCGTTACATACTGCCAGTGCTTGGTCATATTTCTCCATAAAATAATAAGCCCTAAACAAATCGGCATGATAGGTCAATACCATCGGGTCAATTTCGATTGCCTTTAACGCATTATCTTCGGCCTTAGCCAATTGTCCGCAAATAATAAAATATTTAGAGTAACTTGCATATACTGCTGCATTATTAGGGTTCAAACGCAGCGACAGGTCTAAATGTTTTTTGGTAGTTAAGAGGTCCCAGTCATAAAACATACTTACCCAAGCTGATGAGAGGTGTGCCTCTACCAATTTATTATTATAGAGCAAGGCTTTTCTGGAAGCTTCTTTTGCTTTTGGGAAAATGGTATTCGGATTGCTATACCCCACAGCCCCCAAAACGATATATGACTTTGCCAACCCTGAATGTGCCAAAGCGAATTCAGGTTCGAGTTTAATGGCTTTTTTAAAATTTGCGATTGCCAATTCGATTTCTGATTTGGTATAACGGTACCAATGATAATTTCCTTTTAGGTAATAATCAAAGGCTTTTGAATTTTGCACGGCCATCCCGGAAAAAGTATCATCTGTAAAAACGCCTTTGAGTTTATCGGCAATCTTTGATGCAATATCGGTTTGTACTTGAAAAATATGTGTGAGCTCTGTTTCATAAATTTCAGAAAATAACAAGGTTTCATTTTCTATTTTTACCAATTGAACCGAGATTCTAACTGTTTTATCAGCTTTTCTAACACTTCCTTCCAAAATATAATCTACATGTAGGGCCTCGGCAATTTCATGAAGTGTCAGGTTTTTATTTTTAAGGTAATACGATGATGTTCTCGAAATAACTGATATATTTTTAATTTTTGTTACTGCAAACAACAACTCATCAGTGATACCTTGGCTAAAATATTCATCGCCTATAGTATCACTTAGGTTATCAAACGGAATGATTGCTATTTTTTGCTTGTTGTTCAACGGTGTTTTTTACAATTATAAAACGGCCTAATATAAAAAATTATCGCCTTTATTGGTGAAAAATACCAACAAATTAAACTGTTGGTGAAAAACACTAACAGTGG
>DRQI01000195.1 GCA_011330545.1 Flavobacteriia bacterium | reverse complement strand
GGCGTACGTGTAAATAAGGGGCATTTCTCTTAAATGTTCCCGAAACAATTTTTACAAAGGCCAATCGGTCACGGTGTTTGGGGTCCATATTGGCATGAATCTTAAATACAAATCCCGTTAACTTTTCTTCTTTCGAATCTACCAATCGTTCTTCGGCCATTTTGGGTTGGGGAGAAGGGGCAATTTCAATAAAACAATCTAACAATTCTTTGACGCCGAAATTATTCAATGCCGAACCGAAAAATACAGGCTGTAAATTTCCGTTTAGATAGGCTTCATGGTTAAACTTCGGGTAAACTTCATCTACCAATTCCATTTCTTCACGTAAAGTATTCGCTGCCGTTTCGCCAATAATTTCATCCAACTCACGATTTGCAATATCATCAAATTCAACGCCTTCAGAAACGGTTTGCTTTTGGTCGCCTGAAAAGAGGTTCAATTTCCGTTCCCAGACATTATAAATCCCTTTAAAATCATACCCCATCCCAATAGGAAAACTCAAAGGGGTTACAGTCAATCCCAATTTTTGTTCTACTTCATCCAATAGGTCAAAGGCATCTTTCCCTTCACGGTCTAATTTATTGATAAAAACAATCATCGGAATTTTACGCATCCGGCAAACTGCTACCAATTTTTCGGTTTGCTCTTCTACCCCTTTGGCAACATCAATGACGACTATTACACTATCAACAGCTGTTAAGGTGCGAAATGTATCTTCGGCAAAATCTTTGTGCCCCGGAGTATCTAAAATATTGATTTTCTTATTTTTATAAATAAATGCCAATACTGATGTCGCTACCGAAATACCCCGTTGGCGCTCAATTTCCATAAAATCGGAAGTCGCCCCTTTTTTAATTTTATTATTTTTAACGGCACCTGCTTCTTGAATAGCACCTCCAAAAAGTAATAGCTTCTCGGTTAAGGTAGTTTTACCGGCATCGGGGTGTGAAATGATGCCAAAAGTACGCCTGCGTTGTATTTCTTCTAAAAAACCCATCAATTCAATTTAGGGCGCAAATATACTGTTAATTTATAATTTTAAATCTCAAACCTCAAATTTTGAACCTTAAACTTCAAACCTTGAATTTTACTCAATTACCTCGGCTTTGATAAACACATCTTCCAAAGGCCATTCATCACGCCCGGTTTTTAAGCCGGCAATTTTATCCAATACATCAAACCCTGAGATGATTTCTCCAAAAACCGTGTGTTCTCCGTTCAAATGATGTGCCCCGCGTTTGTCTTGAATAAAATAAAATTCAAAGGGTGTTGATTTTTTAGTAGGGTTGTCTTCCCAATCACGTGCTGCTGCTAAAGCCCCATATTTATGTGTATGGTGTTTTCTAAATTCAGCGGGAATGGTATAGTTTTGATATCGATTTCTAATGATTAACGTTTTTGAATTTTCTGAATTGCCGCCTTGGACGATAAAATTAGGTACAATTCGATGAAAGCAGGTAGTGTTAAAATAACCAACTTTAGTCAAAAAAATGAAATTAGCCCGGTGCAACGGCGTATCGTCATAGAGTTTGATAATAATGTCTCCCAACCGCGTTGTAAACCGTACCTTGTTTTCTTTGTGCAGTTTGCCGTAAGCAATTAAAAAGTCAATAGCATTTTTACTGGTAATGGTATCGGTGGCTTTTTTTTCGGGAGTTTCAATTTTCTTTTGGGTGACCTGTTGTTTCTTTTGTTGTACAACGGGTTGTTTTTCAATAGCTTTTTTAGGCGAATCATTTTTACAACTGATAGATACCGTCAATAAACAACACAATGCAATATTTTTTATAAGCCTGTAATTCATGCCAAATGAGTAACTTTAACGGGCAAAGATAAGAGTATTCAAACAAAACTTTGTACATTCGAAACCTAATAAATGAAACCGGTGAATTATAAATACTTATTTATTTTTATTTGTTGCGTATCGTTGTTGCGTTGCGCGAAGCCAAGTCCTAAAGAAAAGGAACGCACCACTGAAAAGTCAACGTCACTTTATACAGATTTAGATGGAAATGCGGTTTCATTAGCTGATTTTAAAGGAAAAAGAATACTCCTTAATTTTTGGGCCACATGGTGTACGCCTTGCTTAAAAGAAATGCCTTCACTGGCAAAAGCCCAAGAAATATTAAAAGATGAAAACTATGTTTTTTTATTTCCTACTACCGATAAACTTCAAAAAGTAACACAATTTCAAAAAAATTCAAAGCATCCTTTTCGGTTTTTGTTAGTTACTACGTCACTTGATAAATTACAAATTTATGCATTGCCCGCAACCTTTATTTATGATACAAACGGAAAAATGGCTAAGCGTATCGATGGCGCTACCGAATGGGATTCTGAAGAAATATTAAGCCAACTAAGAGCCATAAAATGAAAAGATTATTGATATTGATATTTGTTTGTATCCTTGTTGTATCCTGTAAAGAAAAAAAGAAAACTACAGATGTGTTTTCTGTTAAAACCATCAAATCTCCGGCATTGGCAGTAAGTATGCAACCTTTTTTATTTTCTAATGACGGCACACTATTTATGTCATATACACAACAAGTAAATGATAGTGTTTACACTTTGAAGTTTTCATCGTTAGCAGGAAATAAATGGACAGCACCTACCGAAATTGCCAACGGAAAAGATTGGTTTGTCAATTGGGCAGATTTTCCTGCCATAGCAGTAAATAAGTCGAATATGATGGCACATTTTTTACAGAAATCAGACCCGGCAACCTTTGCGTATGATGTTCATGCAACGGTATCTAATGATAATGGAAAGCATTGGAATGATGATTTTATACTGTATACCGATAGCACCAAAACAGAACACGGTTTTGTAACGATGCTTCCCTATAAAAACGATTCGTTTTTTGTGACTTGGCTTGACGGAAGAAATACCGGTAGCGGAAGCCATGGCGAGGAACACAGCAGTAGCGGGGCAATGAACATACGAACAGCCACAGTGTTACCGTCAGGAGAGGTTATTGAGGATACCTTAGTAGATGATAAAACTTGTGATTGTTGCCAAACCGGTGCGGCAATCACTCCAAATGGGCCGATTATCGTTTATAGAAACCGAACCGATGATGAAGTTAGGGATATTTATATTTCACGATGGGTAGCGGGCAGCTGGACTTCGCCCATGCCAATAAACAATGACCATTGGGTAATTAACGGATGCCCCGTAAATGGCCCTAAAGCAGCATCTTTTGAAAACACCTTGGCGGTGGCATGGTTTACGGCTGCTGATAATACGCCAAAAGTTAACTTGGCTTTTTCTAAAGATAACGGTGCCCATTTTAATGCTCCCATTCAAATTGACAACGGCAAACCCATTGGTAGGGTAGACGTGGCATTTTTAGATGCCGAAAATGTGTTGGTCAGTTGGATGGAATCTACTGATACCGATGCTGAACTCAAGGTAGTAAAAGTTGGCCTTGATGGAATCAAACAAAAAGATGTTACTATAACTGCATTATCAGGTTCTAGAAAAAGTGGATTCCCACAATTAGAAATCGTCAATAATACGGTTTATATGGCATGGAATGATATCACTCAAGAAGAAACTACAATTAAGACCGTTAGCATTCCTGACAGTGCTTTTTAGTATTTTTCTCAAGGCTTGCTGTTAAGAGACAACATTTTTATTTTGTAACTTTGCCTAATACGTTTTTTTATGATTGAAGAACAAGTAATTTTAGTAAATAAAGATGATGAGCAATTGGGTACGATGCCAAAATTAGAAGCACATAAAAAAGGAGTGTTACATCGTGCATTTTCAGTTTTTATTACTAATGATAAAGGGGAGTTACTATTGCAACAACGTGCTGCTTCTAAATACCATTCACCACTGTTATGGGCCAATACCTGTTGTAGCCACCAACGAGAAGGTGAAAGTAATATTACGGCCGGCAAAAGGCGTTTGCAAGAAGAAATGGGATTTGTTACTGAATTAAAAGATGTTTTTTCTTTTATTTATAGGGCTCCTTTTGATAACGGGCTTACCGAACATGAGCTCGACCATGTTTTGGTAGGAACCTATAATGAAAACCCTATTATCAATCCTGAGGAAGTTGAAAGTTTTAAATGGATGACTCTGGAAGCTGTAAAAGTAGATATGGTGGTACATCCTGAAATTTATACCGAATGGTTTAAGATTATTTTTGATGAATATTATCAACGCTTGGTGAATGCGTGATGCGTTAGGGAGGAGCTAGGCAGCGCATATCTGCCTGCCGCAGGCTAGTCTATAAGGAAAAAAGAACAAAAAAATACAACTATCTACGAAATTAAAACCCGATGAAAGTAACCGTAAATAGAAAAGCACATTTTAATGCGGCACATAGGTTGTATCGGCCTGAATGGACTGATGAAAAGAACCTGGCGGTTTTTGGCAAATGCAGCAATCCGAACTACCATGGCCATAATTATGATTTGGTAGTTTCTGTAACAGGGGAAGTAGACCCTATTACAGGATTTGTCATGGATATGAAAGTATTGAAAAATTTGATAAAAACAGAAATTGAAGATGCTTTTGACCATAAAAATTTGAATGTAGAAGTCCCTGAATTTAACGAAACAGGGTTGAATCCAACCTCAGAAAATATTGTGGTAGTAATTTATAACAAACTACGCCCTAGGATAGATGCAAAACACCATTTAAAAGTAACTTTGTATGAAACCCCGCGGAATTTTGTGAGTTATAGCGGAGCGTAGAAGATTATAGCAACGCATATTACAATTTGCGAACTCATTTTGTAAAAGGTTCAATTTATTGATAGAAGTTTTTAGTATGCTTCAACACGTCTTTATAATTTCCGATGGAACCGGTAGGACTGCCGAACAATCTTTAAAATCGGCGTTGGTACAATTTGAATATACCAAAGTACAAAAGCATTTACGGCCCGAAGTTCGTACTGAGCGGCAAATACTCGAAATTATTGAAGAAGCCGGTAAGATGAAAGGCATCATCATCCACACCATCGTTTCAAAAAAATTACGGCACTTAATTTTAACACAAGGCCGCCTTCACGACCTTCGTACCATAGACCTGATGGGGCCTTTATTAGCACATTTGTCACATCATTTTGAGAATTCGCCATCTGAAAAACCGGGGATATTCAGAACCATAAATAAAGCCTACTTCCAGCGAATTGAAGCCATCGAGTTTACATTACGGCATGATGACGGGCAACGCGTTGAAGAATTAAGTGAAGCTGATATTGTGTTATTAGGCGTTTCCAGAACTTTTAAAACACCCCTAAGCGTTTATATGGCTTATAAAGGATGGCGCGTTGCCAATGTTCCGATAGTATTGGATTTACCCGTTCCTGAAATTATTTTTGACTTATCGCCCAAACGTATTTTTTGCCTGACAACCATTTCCAAACGATTGTCTGAATTACGGCAAGTAAGAGATAAATATTTAGGGGGATTAACAGGTAATTATTCAAATCGAATGTATGTGCAAAAAGAATTGAATTATGCCGATAGAATTTTTAGGCAACATCCTTTATGGACAATCATTGATGTTACCGACAAACCCATAGAAGAAATATCTTCTGAAATTTTAGAAGTTATTAGAAGTCATAAAGAAGTTGACTTCTAGAATTTAAGTGAGTGTTGGGCTTTTTCTGTTAATTCTATACAGCCATTAGTTTCTGAAAACACCTTGAGTTTTTTATAAGGCAAAGAGTGTCATTTTTTTATTTTGTTTCAATCAAATACGTTATTTCTTTAGATCTTAACCTTGTTGTTTCTACCATACATCCCAAATAATAAATTCCCAATAAATGGCCTTGAAGTCCTTCTGAAATTAATCTGCATTGAGTTCTTCTATTTGTTACCCAAGATTTTTGAAACTGTATTATTTGCCTCTTTATAGAATCATTGTTTATAGCTTGTACTAGCGTGATAAATCTTTTGTTTAATATAGAGTCTAACTTTTGAAATTCTAAGTTTAAGCAAATTCGATGTTCGATATTCGAACCGCTCGTACTGTCATAGTTTATTTTGGTGGCCAGTTTCATATAACCTAATGCTGCCAATCTTTCGGCATCGGATGTATCTTGTGAATATAATTCATGAAATGGAAAAAATAATACTGCAATAATAGTTAGTAGGATAAATTTCATAGGGCTTTTTATGAAACGGGTTCATTTTATATACCAGGTTACTTTAAAACCTTTGTATTTTTTGAGTGTATTTTTTTGATGATTTTTTTTACTATAGATATTAGGATATACGCTAAAAAAATTCCAAAAACGATTAATAAATAGACATTTTCGCCAAAATATTGGATAATTTTGTTTTGCAAGAAAACCCAAATGAGTCCAATAAAACTCACCATGAGAATTACTATGCAAATATGAACTAAAAATTCTGATAGCGTTTTAGGGTGATAATCAGTTTCTTTAGTGTTACTTATCTTATTTTTCATTATAACGAGGGTAACATTCTATAAGGCCTCTTCTGCACTTTGTCTGCGATACCTAAGCCAATCGTACACAATCTTCTAACAACACAATTTTTTGTTGTTTGTAAAGGGTTCCCAGTCCGCGTTTAAAGGCTTTTTTACTCAAGCCCAGTTGTTGTTTGATATCTTCAGGGCTACTCTTATCTGTGAGGTATAAACAGCCATTGTGTGCGGCTAAACTTTCTAAGATGGCCGTAGATGTTGGGTCAATGCTCTTTTTATAGCCTAGCGGTTCTAAAACAATATCGAGCTTGCCATCTTCACGTACTTGTTTTACATAGCCTTTTAGGGTATCACCATTTTCAATGGTTTTATGAACGTCTGAATGAAAAATTAAGCCTTTGTACAAATTATTCACAATAACGGCATAGCCTAAATCTGAATTAGCGTATACCAATAAGTCTACTTCGTCTCCCGTTTGTACATCAATGTCGTCAAAAAATACAAACTCATCTATTTTGCAAGAGCCTATCAATCTATTGGTTTTAGCATCGAGTAGCATAAAAATCAAATGCCATTCGCCTTTATGCATGTCTACAATCTGTTCTGCATAAGGTACGAGCAAGTCTTTGGCAATACCCCAATCCATAAAAGCACCGGTTTTGTTTACATCTTTTACCTGTAAATAACCAAACTGCTCTAATTCAACGTTAGGTTTTTTAAAAGTGGCCGTAAGTTGGCCGGTACCGTCTTTATAAACAAAGGCTTTCACAGCGTCATTCGTTTTTAGCGGCTCTGTGACTTCATCATTTGGCAAAAAGATATTGTTAATATCTGCCTCTTTTAGTAAATAGCCCGATTTAGCCTGTTCGGTAACCGTTAAAAGTGTTGTTTTTCCTAAAGCCATTTCTTTATTTTATAAATTGAATACCATCTATCAATGTAATAGCTTCGCAAAAACGACTATCTACATTTTCGTCTCCATAAACTTTGGTAGTAAACGTAAAATATTCGTCGG
>DRQI01000194.1 GCA_011330545.1 Flavobacteriia bacterium | reverse complement strand
GTATTGGGTTTTGCCAGTGGCGGTTACGGAAATCCGGGATTGAACTTTTTAGACAATTCTTTTCAAGCCTATTATATGGTAGGGATTAAGCTAAACTGGAATATTTTTGATTGGAGTGCCTCTAAGAAACAACGAAAATCGTTACAAGTACAAAAAGAAATTATTGACAGTCAACAAGAAATATTTCAATTAAATACGAATATAGAACTCAACCAACAGCAATCGGAAATTGATAAAATTTCTACATTTATTCAATCTGATGAAACGATTATAGCATTGCGTAAAAAGATTCTACAATCGGCAGATGCGCAATTAAAAAACGGGGTAATAACCTCATCGGAGTACATAACAGAATTGACAAATCTGTACGAAGCAGAAAATAATTTAAGCACCCATAAAATAGAATTGTTATTGGCAAAAGCCAATTATAAAATAACAAAAGGAATCCCATAGCCCCCAACGAGGGAATTGTTCCTGAAAAATAAACAATTACACAAATTAACACATAAACCAATTCTTATGAGAATTACAAACACAATAGTCAGACTCTTATTAATTACAAGCATCCTTGTTTCTTGTAATAAAAGCAATAACAATGCCGATGGTTACGGAAACTTCGAAGCTACCGAAACCACTATTTCGGCAGAAGGCAATGGCAAGTTGCTACAGTTTACTGTAGAAGAAGGACAAACCTTAAAAAAGGGAACATGGGTAGGGTATATTGACACCCTCCAATTAGCCTTAAAAAAAGAACAACTCAAGGTTTCTAAAAATATAATTTCTTCTAAGTCTAAAGGGGTTTTGTCGCAAATTAGTGTGTTGAAATCGCAATTAAAAACAGCTCAAATTTCTAAAAACAGAATTGAAAATTTGATAAAATCAAATGCCGGAACTCAAAAACAATTAGATGATATCAATGGTAAAATTGATGTCATTCGTCAGCAAATTAGAAGTGTAGAAATTCAAAATGCACCTATCGTAAACGAACTAAAAAGCATAGATGTACAGATACAACAGCTAGAAGACCAAATTGATAAAAGTAAAATTGTCAATCCGGTAAATGGTACCGTTTTGGTAAAATATGCAGAGCCTTATGAAATTACTTCGTTCGGAAGGCCTCTTTATAAAATTGCCGATTTAAGTACCATGCAATTACGCGTTTACGTTGGCGAAACACAATTGCCTAACCTGCAAATAGGACAAGAAGTAACGGTAAAAATTGATGCCGGCGACACGATGAGAGACTATCAAGGAATCATTTCTTGGATAGCTTCAGAAGCCGAGTTTACCCCAAAAATTATTCAAACCAAAGAAGAACGTGTAAACCTGGTTTATGCCGTTAAAATAGATGTGAAAAATGACGGAAGCCTAAAAATAGGCATGCCGGCAGAAATGTGGATGCTACCGTCAACCCTTTCTGACAAAAAAGGAGAATAAATTTTATAATAGCCATGAATATTTTAAAAAAAATAGCCGCCTCATTAGCCTTTTTTTTAGGTGCACTCTCTGTATTTGCAGGTTCGAGAGTGCTGTTAGGTATTGATGTTAAAGAGTATAATGTACTTATTTGGTTGGTTTCTTATAATGTTGTATTCGGATTTATTTCTGTTCTAGCAGCCTACCTGATTTGGAAAAAAATGGAGATGGCTAAAAACCTAACCCTTTTTATTCTAACCATGCACTTTTTAGTTTTGGTATATCTAAAATTCTTTAGCGATACCGTAGCACAAGAAAGTATAAAAGCCATGCTGTTTAGAACAAGTATTTGGATTATAATCACCGTGATATCTATACTAATTCCTAAATACATTCAAAAAAACAGTCATAGAACATGAGCATTTCAATACAACATATTAGCAAATCTTATGAAGATGTAACTGCTTTAAAAGACATTTCTTTTGAAGTGAAAGAAGGCGAATTATTTGGGCTTATAGGCCCCGATGGCGCAGGTAAAACAACCTTATTCAGAATTTTAACAACCCTGTTATTTGCTGATGAGGGTACTGCCACGGTAGCCGGATACGATGTGGTTGATAATTATAAAGACATCAGAAACCATGTAGGATATATGCCCGGCCGTTTTTCTCTCTATCAAGATTTGACAGTAGAAGAAAATCTGACGTTTTTTGCAACCATTTTCGGTACTACCATCGAAGAGAATTACGATTTAATCAAAGATATTTATGTACAAATAGAGCCTTTTAAAAATCGTAGAGCCGGAAAATTGTCGGGAGGCATGAAACAAAAACTAGCCTTGAGTTGTGCCTTAATCCACAAACCCAACGTATTGTTTTTAGATGAGCCTACCACAGGTGTCGACCCTGTTTCGCGTAAAGAATTTTGGGAAATGCTAAAACGCCTGCAAAAAAAAGGAATTACCATGTTGGTATCAACGCCCTATATGGATGAGGCTGCTTTATGTGATAGAATTGCACTCATTCAAGATGGCGCTATTTTAGAAATTGATACCCCGCAAGAAATTATCAAACATTATCCAAAAAAGATATACGATATAAAAGCAAACAATATGTATGAATTGATTTTATATCTCAATGAATACCAATACAATCATAGTGTATATCCTTTCGGAGAATTTATACACTATACCGATAAGCGAGATGATTTTAATCCTGATGAGCTAGTGCAGTTTTTAAAGGATAAAGGATTGGAAAATATCACAATTCAACCCACAGCAACAACTATTGAAGATACGTTTATGGAATTGGCAAGATAAAAGTCGAGACCTGACAGGTTTCAAAAACCTGACAGGTCTCACAAAAAATATCTTGAAAATAAAACCCTTACTGAGAAGAGGATTAAGAATGAGAAAATGAAAAAAACAAACATCATACAAGCCAAAAACCTCACCAAAAAGTTTGGTGATTTTACAGCCGTAAATGCGATTACTTTTGAAGTAAAACAAGGTGAGATATTCGGGTTTTTAGGAGCAAACGGCGCCGGAAAAACAACCGCTATGAAAATGTTGATAGGTATTTCTACGCCCACATCAGGCGAAGCCGAAGTAGCAGGCTTAGACGTTTATAAAAACCCCGAAGGAATTAAAAAAAGTATTGGGTATATGAGTCAGAAATTTGCCTTGTATGACGATTTAACAGTCAAAGAAAATATTACTTTTTTTGGCGGTATCTATGGCTTGTCGAGGCAGCAAATAAAAGAAAAAAGTACGCTGTTAATCAACGAATTAGGCTTACAAAAAGTAGCCGGTGAATTGGTCGGGTCATTACCGCTGGGTTGGAAACAAAAACTGGCTTTTTCGGTAGCCTTATTACACGACCCTAAAATTATTTTTTTAGATGAACCTACGGGTGGCGTAGACCCAATTACCAGACGTCAATTTTGGGAAATGATTTACAAAACAGCCTATGAGGGAACTACCGTATTTGTAACCACGCACTATATGGATGAGGCCGAATATTGTAATAGGGTTTCTATTATGGTAGACGGAAAAATAGAAGCCTTAGACACGCCCAAAAAATTAAAAGAACAATTTAATGTAGCAAGTATGAATGATGTGTTTTTAAAACTTGCACGCGGATGAAAAAAAGACGAAAGATTTCCGAAACTTCGGAACTGTAAGAGATAAGACGAAAGACTGAATTGAAAATAATGTCATTCTGAATGAAATGAAGAATCTCAAAAATATAATCTCGGTGAAACAGCGAATGAAAAAAGGATTAGTATCAATCCTAACAGGTTTTAAAACCTGTTAGGACTCAAAAAATAGGATTGATAAAATCATATTATAGACAAAAAATCTCTCCCTTTGAGGAACTGAGAGATAATTAACAATTAAAAAAGAAAACTCCCTTCCCTTTGGGAAGGGTTGGGGATAGGATGAAACGATTTAAAGGATTTATAAGAAAAGAATTTTACCATATTTTTAGAGATAAACGTTCACTGTTTATCCTATTTGGAATGCCCATTGCACAAATTATGCTATTTGGTTTTGCCATTACCAATGAAATCAACAATGTGGATATTGCCATTTTTGACAAAGCAAAAGATGCAACTACCCAAGAAATTATTGCTAAAATAGTCGCTTCCAGTTATTTTAGTAATAATGAAACAATAAAAAATGAGTCTGAAATAGCAGCTGTCTTTAAAAAAGGAAAGGTAAAAGCAGTACTCATCTTTGAAAAAGATTTTAGCAAAAACCTTATCAGAGACAATAAGGCAACACTGCAAATTATTACTGATGCCACCGACCCTAACACGGCGAATACAATTAGTAATTATACAAATTCTATTTTACAAAAATACCAACAAGAAGTAAACAAAGACATTCAAATTGCTTATCAAATCATTCCGCAAACAAAAATGATTTATAATCCGGAACTCAAAAGTGTCTTTATGTTTGTACCCGGAGTAATGACCATCATCCTAATGTTGGTTTCAGCCATGATGACTTCTATTTCCATCACTCGAGAAAAAGAATTAGGCACTATGGAAATTTTACTGGTATCACCCATAAAGCCATTTCAAGTAATTATAGGTAAAGTATTTCCGTACATTTTCTTGTCTGTTATCAATGCCATTGTTATTGTTTTACTCAGCATATTTATTTTTAAAATGCCCGTTGAAGGCAGTTTGTTTTTATTGGCATTTGAAAGTATCTTATTTATTATCAATGCATTGTCATTAGGTATTTTAATATCAACCATCTCTAAGACACAACAAACGGCGATGATGATTTCATTGATGGGTTTAATGTTGCCCGTAATTTTATTGTCAGGATTTATTTTTCCTATTACCAGTATGCCGTTGCCTTTACAAATTATTAGCAATATCATTCCTGCCAAATGGTTCATTATCATTTTAAAAGGAATTATGCTCAAAGGAGTAGGAATTACACTGCTGTGGAAAGAAACATTAGTGTTAATAGGAATGACCGTCTTTTTTATTGGGTTGAGCATTAAAAAATATAAGATTAGATTAGAATAGAAAGGAAGAAATGAGATAAAAAGAATAGAGAATATAGAAAAATTTTTCCCTTCTCTTTTTCATAAAAACAGTAGTAAAATTAGAATCCATGCGAATCATACGATATATCATCCAAAAAGAATTTAAACAAATCTTTAGAAATAAAGGAATGTTGCCTATTATTTTTGTACTACCTCTAATTCAATTGGTAATTCTTTCAAGTGCAGCTACTTTTGAAGTTAAGAATATTAAGTTTTCTTATATAGATCATGATAAGACATCTTTTTCGAGAGCATTAATAGACCGGTTTGACGCTTCAACATATTTTAATATTATTACAGACTTTCCTTCAAGCCGGCGTGCTAACACCGCTATGCTAAAAGGAGAAGTTGATGTTATTTTAGAAATACCACATTATTTTGAAAGAGACTTGTTGAAAGATAAAAAAACCAATCTTTCGGTTACCATAAATGCCATTGATGGTGCGGCAGCGGGCGTTGAAAACGTGTATATCAATCAAATTGTACAACGCTTTAACCAAAACGCTCAAGTAGGTTTATTGCAACCGTCAGACATGAAGAATGTACCAAAAAGCATTATCAGTATTCCCTCTTTTTGGTATAACAAAACGTTGAATTATAAAACCTTTATGGTACCCGGAATTTTAGTGCTTTTAGTAACTATGATTACCTTATTCTTATCAGGAATGAATATCGTTCGCGAAAAAGAGATAGGTACTCTAGAACAAATGAATGTCACTCCCATTAAAAAACACCAATTCATTATTGGCAAATTATTTCCGTTTTGGGTATTAGGGATGGTTTTGTTAACCGTAGGACTCATCATTTCAAAAGTATTGTTTCAAGTGCCAATGGTAGGAAGCGCCTTGTTAATGTATGGCTATACTGCAATTTATATTTTGGTCATCTTAGGCATGGGGCTTTTTATTTCAAATTTTACAGATACACAGCAACAAGCCATGTTTATCGCTTGGTTTTTCGTAGTCATTTTTATCTTAATGAGCGGGCTTTTTACGCCCATTGAAAGTATGCCCGAATGGGCACAGGCATTGACAGAATTTAATCCGATAAAGTTCTATGTAGAAGTAATGCGGATGGTCATGTTAAAAGGAGCCGGATTTACAGATATTCTCCCACAGTTTACAAAAACACTGGTTTATGCCATCATTATGAATGGATTGGCCGTATGGAGTTATAAAAAAACAAATTAAACAATAAGAAATGAGTATGAAATATAAACTTGCTAAAGACGAATCGTTATTTGTGAGAGGGCCTTTGTCAAGGTTTAAAGAACTATTATTTTCATTTAAAGTGCAATTTAATTTTATCAAGGCATTTCGTAAAATGCACTTTGTAGGCCCTTGTGTTACTGTATTTGGTTCGGCACGGTTTACCAAAGATTCGCCGCATTACAAAAATGCCGTTCGTATCGGTGCAGCCCTTTCTAAACTAGGATTTACCGTTATGACTGGTGGTGGCCCCGGAATTATGGAAGCTGCCAATAAAGGAGCTTACGAAGCAGGAGGATATTCTGTAGGCTGTAATATCATCCTTCCTTTTGAACAAAAACCCAATCCGTATCTTCATAAATGGATTGATATTCCGTATTTTTTTATAAGAAAAGTAATCTTGATAAAATATTCTTATGCCTTTGTAGTAATGCCGGGAGGTATAGGTACATTGGATGAGCTTTTTGAAGCGCTTACCTTAATACAAACTAGGGTGATTCAACATTTTCCCGTGGTAATATTTGATTCAAAATATCATAAAGAACTTTGGCAACATATTCAGGTAATGGCAGAAAATGAGAGTATTAGTAAAGAAGACATGAAATTGTTGTTTATGACAGACTCTGTTGAAGCCTTGGTAAATCATATTGAAGAGCACGCTGTTAAAAGATTTGGATTGGTAAAAAGGCCAACTCGTCCAAAATGGTGGTTCGCAGAAAGAAAATAACAATCTATACCTAAATTGATTATAAAATGATAAAAAAAATAATACTTCTTACCATTGTTACATTATTGATGTCTTTCAACTATCAAGAAAAGAAAAAAACCTATTCCTTAAAAATAACGGTAAATAACTTACGGAATTCAAAGGGTATTGTTCAGGTTGCTTTGTACACTAAAGAAGGTAGTATTCCGGATGAAAAATACGAAAAGTATTATGCAAAAGCAGTAGCAAAAATTGTTCATAATTCGGCAATATTTACATTTAAAGACTTGCCCGAAGGGAAATATGCAGTTAATATCTTACACGATGAAAATGAAAATGGCAAAATAGATAAAAAATTTATAATGCCTAAAGAAGGTATCGGATTTTCAAATTATAAATCTATCGGATTTTCAAACCGCCCTAAATTTTCAAAAGCAAGTTTTCAATTAAATGCCGATACAGAAAAAAATATCAAAATAATCTATTTATAGTTCATCATGAAAGAGTCATATCGTTATTTCTTTTGTTTTGCAGTAATTATCTTTTTGGCAGGCTCTGCCTATTCACAAGAAATAATCGATAGTGTTCCGCAACTCAATCTTACCAAAATAGCATTGGTAAATCAAACCGATAGCTATGTTACTTTTCC
>DRQI01000193.1 GCA_011330545.1 Flavobacteriia bacterium | reverse complement strand
TGTCCTTTTCCACAATAGATAATGGCATTTACATCCATGTGTGATGCCATGTGGCTAATCAATTCATCTTTTTTTCCGGTAAGGATATTTACTACTCCTCCCGGAACATCCGAAGAGTGCAATACTTCTGCAAAAGAAATAGCCGATAGCGGTTTACTTTCAGAAGCCAATACAATTACAGTATTGCCACCGACAATGGCGGGGGCAATTACAGATACTAACCCCAACAGGCCTTGTTCTTCGGGGGCAATGATAGAAATAACCCCTACGGGTTCAAGGCTTGAAAAATTAAAATGTGAGCTCGATACCGGGTTTACCGTACTGAAAAACTGTTGGTATTTATCACTCCACCCGGCATAATATACCAATCGGTCAATAGAGGCTTCTACTTCTTTCTGAGCTGCTTTTTTCGTTTCGCCTTGCGCTATTAATTCATTGATAAATTGTTCTTTCCTACCTTCTAACATTTCGGCAATACGATAGAGTATTTGCCCTTTGTTTAAAGCGGTAGCACCGGCCCAAGAGCATTGTATCTTACGGGCAGCCACAACGGCATTTCTAAAATCTTTACGGGTTGCCAAGCACATATTGGCAATAAAATTTCCTTTGGCATCAGATACTTTGTAATACCTGCCTGATTCTGTTCTCGGAAATTTGCCACCGATATATAATTTATATGTTTTCTGTATGTCTAACCTGCTCATACTTCTTAATTAAATGATTAAAATTGAAAGATTAAAAAATAATCTCTTTTCTATTCTCTTTTATCTCTAGTAACTTATTTTCTCATATCTCATATCTCATATCTCATATCTAAAAAAACTTATTCAAAGGTTACATACGGTTTTAGCCCGTGTAAACCCCCTTCGCGGCCAAAGCCACTTTCTTTATAGCCGCCAAAAGGCGAAGTAGCATCAAACTTATTAAAGGTGTTAGCCCAAATAACACCGGCATTTAATTTTTGGGTCAAGTGAAATATTTTTGAGCCTTTATCTGTCCAAACCCCGGCAGACAATCCGTAAGGGGTATTATTTGCTTTTTCTATCACTTCGTCTATAGTCCTAAAGGTTTGTACGGCCAATACCGGCCCGAAGATTTCTTCTTGCACAATGCGATGCGATTGCGAAACATTTAAAAATAATGTCGGCGGGCACCAATTTCCTTTGGAAGGAAGGGTACAATCGGGTTGGTAAATTTCACCACCTTCATTGATTCCTATGTTGATATAATTTTCAATAGTTTGCAATTGCTTTTTAGAATTGATGGCACCGATATCGGTATTTTTATCTAAGGGGTCGCCAACAATAAGGGTTTTCATTCTGTCTTTGAGTTTCCTGATAACCAAATCGGCCACAGACTCTTGTACAAATAACCGTGATCCGGCACAACACACATGCCCTTGATTGAAAAAGATAGCATTGATAATACCTTCAACGGCTTGGTCAATGGCAGCGTCTTCAAAAATAATATTGGCACCTTTGCCCCCTAATTCTAGGGTTAGCTTTTTAGGTGTGCCTGCGGTGGCATTAAGGATATATTTTCCTACACGCGTAGAGCCGGTAAAGGCAATTTTATCAATATCGGGGTGGTTGACAATGGCTGCACCGGTTTCCCCGGCACCGGTTACTAAGTTCACTACGCCTTTCGGGAGGCCACTTTCGTGGATAATTTCTGCTAATTTCAATGCTGTTAGCGGAGTGGTTTCTGCAGGTTTTAATACGATGGTATTTCCGGTGGCTAATGCAGGGGCAATTTTCCATGCGGCCATTAGCAATGGAAAATTCCAAGGGATAATTTGCCCTACTACGCCTAAAGGCTTAGCAATTCTATTAGGAAAAGCATACGATAATTTATCGGCCCATCCGGCATAGTAAAAAAAGTGATTTGCCGCTAACGGAATATCAATATCTCTCGATTCACGAATGGGTTTGCCGCCGTCTAAACTTTCAATTACGGCAAATTCACGAGCGCGTTCTTGAATTAAACGGGCAATTCTAAAAATATATTTACCGCGTTCTCTACCTGTTAATGCCGACCAGCTTTTAAAAGCACTTCGGGCGGCTTTTACCGCTTTATCAATATCTTTTTCGGTAGCTTCGGCAACACTGGCTATTTTTTTATGGTCAGACGGATTAATCGTGTCAAAATAAGTCCCCGCTACCGGTTTGGTAAATTTTCCGTCAATGTAGAGGTCGTACTTCTTTTTAATTTGAACATGTCCGGTGCTTTCGGGTGCACTGTGATATGTCCATGATGCTTTAAAGACATCTTTATTTTTTACTTTATGCATAATTAGTCTTTTGAGAAATAATTAATAGATTGATAGATGCCTGTTTTAGCTTTCACTAATTGCATGAGTACATCATTTGCCAAACTACTGGCTCCAAACCTGAAATACTCTTTGTTCATCCATTTTCCGCCCAGTACTTCATTGAGCATTACTAAATAATGAAGTGCAAGTTTGGCATTTGAAATACCACCGGCGGGTTTCATACCAATCATCTTACCTGTTTTTAAGTAAAAATCTTTTATGGCATCTAACATCACATAGGTTACTTGCATGGTAGCGGCGGGCTGTATTTTTCCGGTGGAAGTTTTAATAAAATCGGCGCCGGCATACATAGCAATTTCACTGGCTTTTCTAACATTGTCTAAAGTATCCAATTCACCGGTTTCTAAAATCACTTTTAGATGTGCTTTTCCGCAGGCTTCTTTAACGGCTGCAATTTCATCAAAAACATAGGTGTAATTTCCTGCTAAAAATTTTCCTCGTGAAATGACCATGTCAACTTCATCAGCACCTTCGCCAACAGCAAATTTCACATCTTCTATTTTTACCTCTAAATTTGATTGGCCACTGGGAAATGCCGTTGCAACAGAGGCCACTTGAATATCGCTGCCCCGTAGCGCCTTTTTAGCAGTGCTTACATAGGCAGGGTAAACACAAATAGCGGCTACCGTCGGTATGTTTTGCAAGGTATCGTGCGGGTGCATTGCTTTATAACACAATTGTTGTACTTTGCCTTCGGTGTCTTTGCCTTCTAAAGTTGTTAAATCAATCATGCTCAAGGCTAATTTAAGCCCTTCTACTTTAGATGATTTTTTAATACTTCTTTTGGTGAAACGGCTCACACGTTCGTCAACACCTACAGTATCGTAAATTGGTAAGTTATTTAAATTCGGAATCATTGAATTTGTTTAAAGTTTCAAAATTACGAAATCTATTGCGATTTATAGATATTAAAGTGGGAAGTATGAGGTTTTAGGGGCTTGAAGCCTGAAGCTACAAGCTAGAAAGAAAAAAATTCAATATATGTGATTTAAAACTGCTACCTGTAGCTTTTTGGCTTTAGTGTTGTAACTGTTTAAACACTCATATTTCGTCCATAAAATGCCCTTTTTTCGCCTGTTTTTGTGAAATTTTTGTGTGTAGCCTTATGTGTCAGATAATTTTCCTTTT
>DRQI01000192.1 GCA_011330545.1 Flavobacteriia bacterium | reverse complement strand
TTAGTGCCGAATAAAAAAGAAAGCAATTCGGTTAGTTGTTGGTTGAAGAGGATTTCTCTTAATTTGGGTATGACATTCATCAGTTGCCGAATAGCAAATAGGCCTTTTGCTTTTAAAAAAGAGTTTCCGTCTGTACCGGCATTTTCTATATAGCTTAAAATTTGGCCAATCTCTGTATCAGAATAAATACCCGGCACTATAGAATATTCATTTTTTTGAAGTGCTGTTTTGTGCTTTTTATAATTCATTCTAGCGTGGGCTGTAAGCTAACAATGCTGTATGGTATTTGGTAAAACTTCATATATATTTTATCTTAAATAGCAAGTGTAACTTATTAATAAATAGCTTAATACTGTTTTAACACAAAGTGATACTTTAAGTTAACTGCTATGCGCCCACCTCTTTATTTAGGTTCCATAATTACACAAGGAATAATCATTTCTTCTAATGAAACCCCTCCGTGTTGATAAGTATTTTTATAATATTTTACATAATGGTTATAATTATTAGGATAGGCAAAAAACAGATCTTCTTTCGCAAAGATAAATGAACTAGTCATGTGAGCCGAAGGCAATAAGATATCTTTAGGGTTTTTAACGGCGTATACATCTTTCTCGTCATACGACAAACTCCTTCCGGTTTTATACCTCAAATTGGCGCTGATATTTTTTTCACCGATAACTTTTGTAGGGTTTTTGGTATTGATAGTACCGTGGTCTGTGGTAATTATCAGCTTCAAGCCGTATTCTTGTGCTTTTTGAATCATTTCGAGTAATGGCGAGTTTTTAAACCAACTCAAGGTTAATGAGCGATACGCTTTGTCATCACTGGCCAATTCTTTAATCATTTCCATTTCAGTCCTAGAATGCGAAAGCATGTCTACAAAATTATACACAACAACCGTTAGGTCATTATTCTTAATTGCTTTGAAATTCGCTGCCAAATCACGCCCTTTCGGCATATTGGTGATTTTAAAATATTCGTGTTTGACAGCTAGGTTCAAGCGTTGTAGCTGTGCTGTTAAAAATTCATTTTCGAATAAGTTCTTACCGCCTTCATCAGTATCATTTTTCCAATATTCAGGATGTTTTTTTTCCATTTCCAAGGGCATTAAGCCAGAGAAAATAGCATTCCGGGCATATTGTGTGGCCGTAGGCAATATGCTGTAAAAAGGTATTTCTTCCTCTTTTTTATAATAATTATTAATGATAGGCTCCAATACGCGTAATTGGTCATATCGCAAATTATCAATGACAATCAGTAAAGTACCCCTGTTTTTATTAATATGTGGTGCGATAACTTTTTTAAAGAGTTCGTGTGATAAAAGTGGTTTTTCTTCGCCTTCAAACCAGCCTTGATAATTTTTCTTGATAAATTTAAAAAATTGGGCGTTGGCTTCGTTTTTTTGGCTTTCTAAAATTTCCATCATTCCGGGGTCGGCAATAGATTCTAATTGTATCTCCCAATGCACCAGTTTTTTATATAAGTCTATCCATTCGTCAAAAGTATTGACCATAGCCAAGTCTAATGAGATTTTGCGAAACTCTTGTTGATAAGTAGAAGTTGTTTTCTCAGAAACCAGCCGTGAGTGGTCTAGGTTCTTTTTTAAACTTAATAGTATCTGATTCGGATTTACCGGTTTAATCAGGTAATCGGCTATTTTGGCACCGATTGCTTCCTCCATTATATACTCTTCCTCACTTTTTGTAATCATTACAATGGGTAGGTTGGGGAGTTTCGCTTTGATTTCCGATAAGGTTTCAATTCCTGAAAGCCCGGGCATATTTTCATCTAAAAAAACAATATCATAATTCTCTTCATCTACTTTTTCAATGGCTTCGGCGCCATTATTGCAGGTTGAAACATCATAATTTTTCTTTTCTAAAAATAATAAGTGAGGTTTTAATAATTCAATTTCATCATCCACCCATAATATTTTTATTGCATTCATTCCTTTTTGGTTATTTTAGTTCGAAATTAAGGTCTATTTTTGTGTGTAATTTAAAAATTAGTTAGTTGAACAAATTTAAAATTTTTAACGACCCAATTTACGGATTTATTAGTATTCCCAATGAAATAATTTTTGATATTATTGAACATCCTTATTTTCAACGTCTAAGGCGTATTTCTCAGATGGGATTATCGTATTATGTGTATCCCGGAGCCCATCATACACGTTTTGAACATGGGTTAGGCGCCATGTATTTGATGCAAAAAACCATTGCAGTGCTCAAAACGAAGTCGGTTAAAATTTCAGAAGAAGAAGAAATAGCCTTGTTGATTGCTATCTTATTACACGATATTGGCCACGGCCCGTTTTCGCACACTTTAGAACACAGCATCGTTACTTCTAACGAACATGAAAAAATATCGCTGTTGTTTATGCAAGCGCTTAACGAAGAGTTTGACGGGGCATTGACATTGGCTATTGAAATTTTTAAAGGGAAATACCACCGCCCGTTTTTCAATCAATTGGTAGCAAGCCAGCTGGATATTGACAGGCTAGATTACCTAAAACGCGATAGTTTTTATACCGGAGTTACCGAAGGCAATATCAATACCGAAAGAATTATCTCGATGTTCAGTATTGTTGATAACAATTTAGTAGTAGAAGAAAAAGGAATTTATTCTGTTGAAAAATTCATTGTTTCAAGGCGACTTATGTATTGGCAAGTTTATTTACATAAAACGAGTTTAGTAGCTGATTATATACTAGTTAAGATTTTAAAAAGAGCTAAAGAATTGATTCAAGAAGGTACCGAAGTGGGCTGCAGCAGTGCCTTGTACTATTTTTTAGCAGGCGGTGATATAACTAATTTTGACAGCCATACACTACAACGGTTTTCTGAAATAGATGACTATGATATTATCATGGCGGTAAAAGAGTGGACACAACATAGAGACAACATCCTGTCAGCTTTGTCAAAGGCATTGATTTATAGAAATTTTCCGAAAATCAGAATTCAAAACGAACCGTTTTCAGCGGCAGAAATAGCGGCTATTAAGAAAAAAACTTCAAAAAAACTAGCTGTAAACAATGGGTTTGCAGATTATTTTGTACATTCGGGAGTCATTGAAAATCAAGCATATACTTTAAATGAGAATGCTATAAACATCGTATATAAATCAGGAAAAATACAAGATATTACCGATGCATCAGACCATTTAAACCTAATGGCATTGACAAAACCGGTAGTAAAGCACTTTGTATATTATCCTAAATAATTAAAAACTACAGTTGCATATTTTTTTTATACTTTTGCAAGAATGAAATTTACAGCTAAACAAATCTCAGAAATTCTTGACGGAGAAGTTGATGGGAATCCAAATGAAGAAGTTTTTAAACTCTCAAAAATTGAAGAAGGCGAGAGTGGCTCGTTAACTTTTTTGTCCAATCCGAAATACACTTCATTCCTCTATACTACAAAAGCTTCTGTTACCATAGTCAATAAAAGTTTTGTACCCGAAAAAGAAATCTCTACTACCTTGATAAAAGTAGACGATTCATACAAAGCATTTTCTACCTTGTTAGAATATTACAATCAGGTAAAACTGAAAAAAACCGGAATCGAACAGCCTAGTTTTATTAGTGAATCTGCCACTATTGGCGAAAATGTATATATCGGTGCCTTTACCTATATAGGCGAGAATACAACCCTAGGCAATGACGTAAAAATATATCCCAATGTATTTATTGGAGACAATGTAACGATTGGTGATAATACTATCCTTTTTGCAGGGACTAAGATTTATTCAGAATCGATTATCGGCAAAAATTGTATCCTGCATTCAGGAGTAATTATCGGTTGTGACGGTTTTGGATTTGTTCCTGACAAAAAAGGCGTTTACAAATCAGTACCCCAAACAGGCAACGTAATTATCGAAGACAATGTAGATATTGGTGCCGCAACTACTATAGATAGGGCAACACTAGGTGCAACCATTATTAGAAAAGGCGTGAAATTAGACAACCAAATTCAAATAGCCCATAATGTAGAAATTGGTAAAAATACCGTCATTGCCGCACAGACCGGTATTGCAGGTTCTACCAAAATTGGCGAGAGCTGTTTGATAGGCGGGCAAGTTGGCATTGTGGGGCATTTAACCATTGGCAACAATGTACGTATTCAGGCACAATCAGGTATTAGTAGAAACGTCAAAGATAATGAAGCCGTGCAAGGCAGCCCGGCATTACCGTATTCAGATTATAATAAATCGTATGTGCACTTTAAAAATTTATCAAAACTAAATGATAAAGTTCATGAATTAGAAAAGATGTTAAAAAAGCAAATCGAAAATTAATGAGCACAAAACAGAAAACTATAAAAAAAGCAGTATCCCTATCAGGCGTAGGGCTACATACAGGTAAAGATGTGACCATTACTTTTAAACCTGCTCCAGAAAATTATGGTTTTACTTTTACGCGAGTAGATTTAGAAGGAAACCCGATTATTGAAGCAAAAGCCGAATATGTTGTAGATACACAACGGGGTACCAACCTTGAAAAGAATGGTGTTAAAATCAATACCTCTGAACACGTATTGGCAGCTGTAGTAGGCATGGATATTGATAATATTTGTATTGAACTGAATGCCGCCGAACCTCCGATTATGGATGGCTCTTCAAAATTTTTTATTGAAGCCTTGGAAGAGGCCGGAATTGAAGAACAAGATGCCGAAATTGAAGAATATGTTGTAAAAGATATCATCTCTTATAAAGACGAGGCATCAGGAAGTGAAATTATGGTAATGCCCTCAGATACTTATGAAGTGACTGCCATGGTTGATTTCGGCACCAAAGTGTTGGGGACACAAAATGCCAGTATCAAACATATTTCTGAATTTAAAAAAGAAGTTGCAACGGCAAGGACATTTAGTTTCTTACACGAAATAGAAATGCTGCTCGACAATAATTTAATCAAAGGCGGCGATTTAAACAATGCCATAGTATATGTAGACAAGCCTCTGTCTAATGAAACAATGCAAAAACTGAGCTCGGCATTTAAAAAAGACAATATCAAAGTAAAACCCAACGGTATTTTAGATAACTTGACCCTGCATTGGCCCAATGAAGCCGCTAGGCATAAATTGTTAGATGTTATTGGCGATTTGGCATTGGTGGGAATAAGAATAAGGGGAAAAGTCATTGCTAATAAACCCGGCCATAGTATCAATACACAATTTGCCAAAAAACTATCTAAAATTATTAGGATAGAAAAACGCAATAATGTTCCGCAATTTGATTTGAGCCAACCTCCACTGATGGACATACATCAAATCATGAGTATTTTACCCCATAGGCCACCCTTTTTATTGATTGACAGGATTCTTGAATTAAGTGACAAACACGTAGTGGGCATGAAAAATGTAACGATGAATGAGCCCTTTTTTGTAGGGCACTTTCCGAATGCACCGATAATGCCGGGAGTCTTACAAATTGAAGCAATGGCACAAACCGGTGGTATTTTATTACTGAGCACGGTACCCGATCCTGAAAATTACTTGACCCTTTTTATGAAAATGGATAAAGTGAAATTTAAAAGAAGGGTATTGCCGGGAGATACTTTAATTTTTAAAGCCGAATTGATGGAACCTATCAGAAGGGGAATCTGCCACATGCAAGCATACGGTTATGCCAATGATAAATTAGTGATAGAAGCACAACTGATGGCACAAATAACAAAAAAGGAAAAGTAACATGAATCAACCGTTAGCATATATACATCCGGGGGCAAAAATTGCCACCAATGTAGTGGTAGAACCGTTTACAACCATCCATAATAATGTCACCATAGGTTCAGGTACATGGATTGGTTCCAACGTAACCATAATGGAAGGGGCACGTATCGGAAAGAATTGCAGAATTTTTCCCGGAGCCGTTATTTCGGCAATACCACAAGACTTAAAATTTGAAGACGAAGATTCATTGGTCATTATTGGCGATAATACTACTATTAGAGAATGCGTTACCATCAATAGGGGCACCAAAGCGTATGGCAAGACAGAAATCGGCAAAAATTGCCTGATTATGGCCACAGCACACGTTGCCCATGATTGTATCATCAAAGAAAATGTAATCATCGTAAATGGGGTGACCTTAGCCGGGCATGTAGAAATTGGCGAATATGCCATCATAGGAGGACTATCAGGAGTACACCAATTTATCCATATTGGTAAACACGTCATGGTTTCGGGAGGCTCTTTGGTACGAAAAGATGTGCCGCCTTATACCAAAGCCGCTAAAGAACCATTATCGTATGTAGGCATTAACTCTATCGGATTGCGGCGCCGCGGTTTCGAATCGTCAAAAATAAATGAGATTCAAAATATTTACAGAATTTTATTCCAAAAAAATAATAATACCACACAAGCATTAGAAATCATAGAAGCAGAACTAGAAGCCACTACCGAAAGAGATGATGTCATTACATTTATTCGTAATTCGCAACGCGGTATTATGAAAGGATATACCAGTGGCCTCTAAAATATTGATTTTCAAAGGCGTACTTGAAAATCATAAAAATTATAGTACATTCATTACAAATTGTAAATCGTAAATCAAAATATGGCAACAACATCAGATATTAGAAAAGGCTTATGCATAAAATACAATAGCGATACTTTTAAAATTGTAGAATTTCAACACGTAAAACCCGGCAAAGGGCCGGCTTTTGTACGTACAAAATTAAAGAGTTTAACAAGCGGTAAAGTAATTGACAACACTTTTTCAGCCGGCCATAAAATTGATGAAGTACGCGTAGAAACCAGAAAATATCAATACCTGTACAGAGATGGCGACACCTATCATTTTATGAATAATGACGATTATACACAAATACAGTTACAAAAAGAAATTTTAGACGCCCCCGATTTGATGAAAGAAGGCGAAACCATCACCGTAATTGTACGTTCAGAAGATGAATTGCCCTTGGCAGTAGAAATGCCGGCACATGTGGTACTAGAAGTTACCCATACCGAGCCGGGCGTAAAAGGCAATACGGCTACCAATGCTACCAAGCCCGCTACGGTTGAAACAGGGGCAAAAGTAAATGTGCCCTTATTTATCAATGAAGGAGACAAAATTAAAATAGAAACCGATAAAGGTACCTATCAAGAGCGCGTAAAATAATTAAAGCTATTTCGAGCCTTCTTATTCAAAATCGCAATGAAAAGAAATATCGTACTTCTAATGATAGTATTACAGCTTGTTTCTTGTAAGCAAATTGTAAAAAGTATTGTTAAAGAAAGCTTTGAACGTTCAGAGAACGAAAGTATTTCAGATTCAAATTTTAAGACGCTTACCGTAGACAGTTTGTATACAATTTCAATTCCGAAGTATATGAAAGTAATGCATACGCTAAATAAAGAAGCCTCATTGCAATATGCCAATATATACAAAGAAATTTATACGATTGTGATTGATGAAAATAAACAAGAGTTTGTCGATTACTTTAAAGAACTGGAAGCCTACGATTCTGAATTATCGTTGATAGATAATTATACCACCATACAAAAAAATTTCATTACAGAGGGTATGGATAACGTATATAAAATTGAGCCTTACGGCCTGATAGAAATCAATGGTTACAATGCAAGGCAGTTTAAATTAATGGGTACCGTCGAAAATCAAAAAATAGGATATATCATCGCTTTTATCGAAGGAAAAGAGAAAGTATTTATGATTATGAACTGGACACTTTTAGGCAAGTTAAGCCGGTATGAAAATACTTTTGAAGTTATCAATACGTCTTTTGAGCCAATTCAATAATAAAAAACCATGAAATTCCCTAAAACATATACTTTAAAAGAAATTGCTAAACTAATTGACTGTGAATATATTGGAGATGATAATTTTCCTGTATTGGGCATGAATGAAATCCATGTAGTAAGCCAAGGAGACATTGTTTTTGTTGACCATCCTAAATATTATGACAAAGCGTTACATTCTGCAGCTACCGTAGTGTTAATCAATAAAAAAGTAGCATGTCCCGAAGGGAAGGCTTTATTGATTTCAGACGACCCTTTTACAGATTTTAATAAACTCTCAAAGCATTTTAATCCGTTTACACCTTCCGTAAAATCAATTGCAGGTTCGGCTAAGATAGGCACCAATACTATCATACAACCCAATGTATATATTGGTAACAATGTCACTATTGGCAATAATTGCTTAATCCATGCAAATGTTGCCATTTATGATGACTGTACCCTTGGCAACAATGTAATTATCCATGCAGGAACCGTTTTGGGCGCAGATGCTTTCTACTATAAAAATAGGAAAACAGGTTTTGATAAATTAATTTCATGCGGTAGCGTTACCATAGAAAACAATGTAGAAATCGGTGCCGGATGCACTATTGACAGGGGTGTTACCGGACAAACAACGATAAAAGAAGGCACCAAGCTAGACAATCAAATACAAGTTGGCCATGATACCGTAATTGGCAAAAAATGTTTAATAGCTTCGCAAGTAGGCATTGCCGGATGTTGTATTATTGAAGATGAAGTGACTATATGGGGGCAAGTAGGAACCAATAGCGGCATTACCATCGGAAAAGGCGCTGTTATTTTAGGCCAAACCGGAGTTACAAAATCAGTCGCAGGAGGAAAATCTTATTTTGGTACCCCGATTACCGAATCGCGCCAAAAATTAAAAGAATTAGCTACCTTAAAACAGTTGGTAAAAGAAAAAAAATAAACGTTAAATTATATATAAACATTGAAATTTAAAGTACTTTTGTTAGAAGTTTATACGCGGTTAAAAAATAATAAAATTCTACAGTTAAACAAATAACAAATAAACGATTAAACAAATAAACAAATAAACGATTAAACAGAGAGGATATGAGTGTTTTAGTAAATAAAGATTCAAAAATAATAGTACAAGGCTTTACAGGCAGTGAAGGTACTTTTCACGCCAAACAAATGATTGAATACGGTACCAATGTTGTAGGGGGCGTTACCCCCGGCAAAGGAGGGCAAACCCATTTAGACAAACCGGTTTTTAATACCGTTGCCGATGCCGTAGAAAAAGTAGGGGCCGACACCAGTATTATTTTTGTACCTCCGGCTTTTGCGGCAGATGCCATTATGGAAGCCGCCGATGCCGGCATTAAAGTTATTATTTGTATTACCGAAGGAATACCTATTGCCGATATGGTAAAAGTAAAAGCCTATATTGCTGATAGAGACACTCGATTGGTAGGGCCAAATTGCCCGGGCGTTATCACTCCCGGAGAAGCAAAAGTAGGCATTATGCCCGGTTTTGTATTTAAAAAAGGCAGCGTGGGTATTATCTCTAAATCAGGAACATTAACCTATGAAGCTGCCGATCAAGTAGTAAAACAAGGCTTAGGTATCACTACTGCTATCGGTATTGGCGGCGACCCGATTATCGGCACCACTACCAAAGATGCCGTTCAGTTATTGATGAATGATGATGATACCGAATGTATTGTGATGATTGGCGAAATAGGAGGGCAGTTAGAAGCCGATGCCGCAAAATGGATTAAAGCTGATGGCAACAGAAAACCGGTTGTAGGTTTTATTGCCGGACAAACGGCACCAAAAGGCAGGACAATGGGACATGCCGGTGCTATCGTTGGCGGTGAAGGCGATACTGCGCAAGCTAAGATGAAAATTTTGGCCGAAAACGGAATCTACGTAGTGAAATCTCCCGCAGAAATAGGTAAAAAAGTAGCCGAAGTTTTAGCATAATAGTATTGATAACTTTCCGATAGTTTAAAAATAAATAAGCCTGTAAGTATAACACCTACAGGCTTATTCCCGTTAACTAAACTAAAAGAATCAAGTTTTTATATCGTTGTCAGTCTGTTTTTTCTTTAAGTTTTCATCTAAAAACCGTGTCATAGCTTTGTAAAAATCAAATCGGTTCTCTTCATTGTGAAAGCCATGGCCTTCATTTTCTTTAAGCATATACTGTACGCTAATTCCCCGTTTCTTTAAGGCTTCCACCATTTGGTCAGATTCGGCTTTGGCAACACGAGGGTCATTGGCACCTTGTGCAATAAATAAGGCCGCTTTAATCTTATCAGTATGAAATACAGGGCTATTGGCGCGTAACATAATACTATCCTTAGTACTTGGGTCACCTACCATTTCATAGAGCATTTTCTTATAAGGCTCCCAATACGGAGGAATTGTTTCCATAAAGGTAAAAAGGTTAGAAACACCTACGTAATCAACAGCAGCAGCATATAATTCAGGGTTTTTGGTGATTCCCGCTAAGGTAGCATACCCACCATAACTACCGCCGTAAATAGCAACGCGGTCAGGGTCGGCAATACCTTCTTTAATCAACCATTGAACGCCATCCGTTACATCGTCTTGCATGGCTTGGCCCCATTGTTTAAAAGAACGTTCCCAAAAAGATTTTCCATAACCTGTAGAGCCTCTAAAATTCATTTGTAACACCGCATACCCTCTATTGGCCAACAATTGCACTTCGGGGTTAAAACCCCAACTATCCCTTGCCCAAGGGCCTCCATGCGGATTGATGACTACCGGTAAATTTTTAGCCTCTCTGCCCAATGGCAATGTTAAATAACCATTGATGGTCAAACCATCCCTTGATGTATAGTGGATTGGCTTCATTTTAGCCATTTGCTCAGATTTAATCCAAGGGCTTGAATCAGCCAAGTGCTCAATTTTATCACTTGTTTTATCATAAAAGTAATAAGAGCCCCGCGTTCTGTCATTGCCCATATAAATTAAAAATTTATCCTCATTTTTATTAGTCGAGGTGATGTAATATTCGTTATCGGCACCTAACTCTTTCGCTAATTTGGCATAGATGGCTTCGGTTTCCTTATCTAGAAATTTACGATTTAATTTCGCTTTGGTATAACTGATAACTGTGGGGACTTTCCTTTTGGTAGAATAAGAGATTCCGTTAACATCCACATCACTATCCATAAAAATTTCTTCTATTTCTTTCTTTTCTTTGAGGTCATATTTCACCACTGCTGCTTTATCCCTGCCCAAATTAGAAGTGGCATATACTACATTGCCATTGTCAAAATCAAAAAATTGAGGCGATAAGGCTTGTTTGAAATCAGTAGTAATTACTTCTTGAAAAGGCTTATCTTCCGTTTCTCGGTATAAAATGGTTTGGTCTACGCCATTGGTTACATAAGCTAAACGCAACTTGCCATTGTGGTCGGTACCCCAACCGGTAATATTTCCGGGGTTTTCATATAACAATTTCATTTTTCCGGTAGTAATGTCGATACGATATGGGTCATATACACGCGGATTTCTCTTGTTTAAGCCAATAATCATTTCCTTTTCATTATTTTCCAAATCGTCAATAATCTGGGCTCTTACGCCGTCAAAGGGAGTGAGGTCTTTTTCATTAGAACCGTCTTTATCAACAGCAAACAAATGAAAATTTTCATTTCCGCCTTTATCGCGAATGTAGACAAGCCGGTCATTATTTGCCCAAAAATAGCCTGCCAAGTCACGGTCGGTAACGTTGGTAACCCTGACAGCCGAATCGTTGTCAAATTTCCTGACGTGAATATTCATCCTGTTTTTATAAGGCGCCATGTAGGCAATGTACTCGCCATTAGGTGAGAGCCTAAAGGTGCGTTTTTCAGAATTCTTAAAAAAATCTTCAACAGAAATTGTCGGTGGTGGGTTCAATGCGACTTCGTCGGCTTTTTTAGTGTCTTTACAAGCTATCATGAGTGCGAAAGCAAACGACAGCAGTACTAGTTTTTTCATTGATTATTATTTAGTAGTTTCTTACAAGACGCCCGTAAAAAGAAAAAGTTACATTATTTTATATAAAGTTGCCAAAAGATATCTACCACATGTGGTGATGCATTACTATTACGAAGCAAAATAGTATTCTCGAACGGCATTTTTATTTTAAAAAGAATGTTAAAATTATATTAATAACGTTAAAGAATTGTAAAAAGAGTATTGCGTTGCCTATATTTGAAAACATTTATTAAAACCTAATCAATTACTAATGAGAAAACTACAATTGCTTTTCTGTGTCGGTTTTTTAATAGCCTTTATAAGCTGTAAAACCGAAACTACAAAAAAAGAATTTACTGCAAAAACAACTACAGATGCCAACGGATATTCGTATGAAACCGTAGAAAACGACCCAACAGGATTGCGGTTGTACACCTTAAAAAACGGACTAAAAGTTTACCTGAGTAAAAATAATGACGAGCCTAAAATACAAACTTATATTGCTGTAAGGGCAGGTTCTAATTATGACCCTAAAGAAACTACCGGATTGGCACATTATTTAGAACACATGGTATTTAAAGGTACCGATAAATTTGGTACCGCTAATTGGGAAAAGGAAAAAGAATACTTAGCCAAAATTTCTGATTTATACGAAAAGCATCGTGCAGAGAAAGACCCTGAGAAGAAAAAAGAGATTTATAAAGAAATTGATAAAGTTTCATTGGAAGCCTCAAATTATGCCATTGCCAATGAATACGATAAAATGACCGCTTCTATCGGCGCACAGGGTACCAATGCCCATACATGGGTTGAAGAAACGGTGTATCACAACAAAATTCCGGCTAACGAATTAGAAAAATGGTTGCACTTAGAAGGCGACCGCTTTAATAAATTAGTGTTGCGTTTGTTTCATACCGAATTAGAGGCGGTGTATGAAGAATTTAACAGAGGGCAAGACAGCGATTACAATAAGAAATTTGAAGCTATGCTCCAAGGCCTTTTTCCAACACACCCTTACGGGCAACAAAGTACTATCGGTACTTCAGAGCATTTAAAAAATCCTTCGATGGTAGCCATTCATAAGTATTTTGACAAGTATTATGTGCCAAATAATATGGCGTTGGTATTGGTAGGCGATTTAGATTTTGACAACACCATAAAAATGGTGGATGCTACTTTTGGGAAACTGAAAAACAAAGAAGTAGTACACCCTACATTACCCGTTGAAAAGCCCATTACGGCACCTGTTGTAAAAGAAGTGTTTGGCCCGACAGCCGAAAATATGTCGATAACATTTCGCTCCGGCGGCATGGGCAGCAACGATGAAAAAATGGTAACCTTAATTGATATGATGTTATCAAATAGCCAAGCCGGATTGTTTGATTTAAACCTCAATCAAAAACAAAAAGTACAACGGGCTAGTTCATTTCCTATTTTCTTTACTGAATACGGGCTGCACAATATGGATGGCAACCCGAAAGAAGGGCAATCTTTAGAAGAGGTAAAAGATTTGATACTTGGGCAAATTGAAAAAATTAAAAAAGGAGAGTTTGAAGATTGGATGTTAGAAGCGGTTATTAATGATTTGAAATTGAGTGAATTACAACAGTATGAAGACGCTACCGCCTTGGCAAACGAATATTATAATGCCTTTATACATCATCAAGATTGGAAAGATAGAATTCAATTTTTAGACGAGCTCAAAAAAATAACCAAACAAGAAGTAATTGATTTTGCCAATGCCTTTTATAAAGACAATTATGTAGTGGTTTATAAACGAAAAGGCATAGATAAAAATATTGTAAAAGTTGAAAACCCCGGAATTACGCCTGTTGAAGTAAATCGAGACATACAATCTGAGTATGTCAAACAATTCAACGCACAAAAACCGGAGCCTTTAAAACCCCTTTTTGTTGATTATAAAAAGGAAATTCAGAAAAAGAAACTTAGCAATGGCTTGGAAGTAGCCTATATAAAAAATAAGAACAATGACCTTTTTGAGTTGAATTTTATTTTTGATATGGGAAGGGATAATGATAAAAAACTACCCTTAGCAGTGGGCTATTTAGACTTTTTAGGAACTGATAAATTATCACCTGAAGAGGTCAAAAAAGAGTTTTATAAATTGGGTATTTCTTATGGGGTACAGGCACAAGGAGACAAATCGTATGTCTACATTTCGGGATTGAAAGAAAACCTTGGAAAAGGCTTAGCACTACTCGAAAACCTTTGGTCAAATGCTGTGCCTGACCAAGAAACATATAATAAATATGTGGCCAAAATTATAAAAGACAGGGAAAACGGGAAAACCCAAAAAGGAAATATCCTTTGGAACGGGCTCTTCAATTATGGCAAATACGGCGAAAACTCGCGTTTGAGAAATATTTATACCGTAGATGAGCTAAAAGCTATGAATCCCGAAGAATTAGTCGACTTGGTAAAAGAATTAAAAAATTACAAACAGCGTGTTTTTTATTACGGCAATGATATAGATGCGGCCATTGCA
>DRQI01000191.1 GCA_011330545.1 Flavobacteriia bacterium | reverse complement strand
CCAATAAATCAAAAACATCAATCGTTTCGTCATAGGCTTCATCGATAATTTCTGAAGAAATGCTAATGAGCCTACGCTGAATGTATTTTTGTAAAATAATACGCGCATGGAATTCTATATGTGCCGATGACGATACTTTTTGGGTAAGGTTCACCAAATAAAAATCGCCGCCTACCGCGTCTAATTTTCCGTCTTTTTTTAATTGGTTTGATACCGTCAATAAGTCGATAGGTTCAGAATCATTAAATAATCGGAACATGGCGTCAAAAATATACTGATGTGCCTGTTTGTAAAAAGTTTCAGAATGCAAGATATCAATCACGTCATCAACCCCTTTTTTGTCAATCATCATTGCTCCCAACACAGCTTCCTCTAAATCAACAGCTTGAGGAGGTAATTTTCCTTTTTCAAGATGAATTAAAGTGCCTTTTTTAATACTCTTAGTAGTTGTTGGTTGCAAGTTTTTCACGTTATTTTCTCATTGTTTGGTTCAAGAGCAAGTAATATTGGTACTAAAATATGCTTGTAGCCGGTAGCTTTTTTATAACCGCCAATCCATAGCAACATTTTATGTTTTTACATTTAGAAATTTAAAATTAACATGTCTAAATGATTTGTGCAAATGTAAATTTTTAAACCAAAAATATAGGCATAAGTTACAACTAAATTTGTACACAGATTCTGTTAACAAGTAAAATTTTTGTTAATAAGTTAGAGATGCTGTTTGCTGATTATTATTTTCAGTATTTTTGAAAAATGAAGAAACACGCCTTATATCAACTACTTACCTTTTTTTTACTTGTTCAAATCGTTTTTGTAAAATTTATGGGGTATTTTCCAACTATTATTGAGCGCTATTATTCAAATGGCATTTATCAGGTAATATCAAAAGTATTTAGGGGTATTTTCGGATGGATTCCGTTTTCGGTAGGTGATATCTATTATTTTTTAATAGGAATATTCATCGTCATTTCGGGCTACCGGTTTCTCAAAAATAAAGATAAAAACCGCAAACGGCAATTGTTCAAATTAGGGGCTTTTCTTTCGGTATTTTATTTTCTTTTTCATTTTTTATGGGGAATGAATTATTATAGAAATTCGCTATTTCAAACCTTTAACCTCTCTCAAAAAGAATATACCCTTGAAGAGTTGACTAATTTAACCGAACAATTACTGTCAGAACTTAAACATACCCAATTGCAATTGGTAAAAAATGATACCGTAAAAGTTTCGATTCCGTATTCTAAAAATAAAATTTTAGCCAATACCCAACTAGGATACATTGCCTTGGCAAAGAAATATCCGCGTTACCAATACCGGCCCAAATCGTTGAAAAAATCACTTTTCAGTATCCCGTTGACCTATATGGGTTTTTCTGGCTATTTGAATCCGTTTTCAGGCGAAGCCCAGGTAGATTATCTGGTACCGAAAATTAGTTTGCCGATGATTAGCAGCCATGAAGTAGCACATCAATTGGGCATTGCCTCTGAAAGCGAAGCCAATTTTATCGGATTTTTAGCCGCTACCAACAGTGACGACCTTTATTTCAACTATTCAGGATACTTGAGCGCATTGCGGTATTCAGTAGCCGCAATTCGCTTTAAAGATTCTATGGCTTCAAAGGCAATTGTTCAAAAAATTCCTACAGGTATCTTAAAAAACATTCAAGAAACAGAAGATTTTTGGCAGTCGTATCAAAACAAGGCAGAACCTTTTTTTAAATTATTTTATGATAATTACTTAAAGGCCAATCAGCAAAAAGACGGATTGCAGAGTTATAGCAACATGGTGAATTTATTGGTAGCTTACAACCAACAAGTTGGAATTCAAAAAACCCCAAATACGAAGCCTAAGTAACCTATCATAGCTTCTCATGTTGAATTTCAAACCTGAATAACAATCAAGAGTATAGATTTCTTAAAGAAATGTTAATATTCAAATTTAACAACACACCATATTAGTAATAACCATAACTTTAGGCTTTCTAAATTAATTCAACTATCCATGAAAACCCCAAACCCAAAACTGCATTTGAGGATACTCATTTTTAGCATACTTTTTAGTGTTGGCAACATAGTAGCACAAGATTATTTTCCTAAAAATGACGGCGTAAAAAGTAAAAATACCAATTATACCGCTTTTACCAATGCAACCATTTATGTTACGCCTACGCAAATTCTAAAAAAAGGCACGTTACTCATTCAAAACGGAAAAGTTGCCAATGTAGGGGTTGGTATTTCTTTACCAAAAAATGTTACTGTTATTGATGTAAACGGAAAAAGTATCTATCCTTCATTTATTGATGTGTATTCTGATTTCGGAATTGTAACCCCGAAACGGAAAGGCTTTAATTTCAGGCAGCGCCCACAATACGATTCAAAACGAAAAGGATATTATTGGAACGAGCATATCAGGCCCGAAACCAATGCTATTGAGAAATTCAAATTTGACGCTAAGAAAGCAACAGCCTTGCGCAAAGCGGGTTTCGGAGTGGTAAACACACATTTTCAAGATGGTATTGTACGCGGTACCGGCGTGTTAACAACCCTCAATACCGATGCTGCCAACAGGCTTTTAGACAACCATTCAGCACAATATTTATCTTTTGACAAAAGCAATCTCTCCAATCAAGCCTACCCCACTTCACTCATGGGAGCCATTGCCCTTTTACGCCAATTGTATTATGACGCCGATTGGTATGCCAAAGGAAATGTAACAAGCAAAGATATTTCTATCGAAGCCCTTAATAACAACAAAAACTTACCCCAAATATTTTATGCCAATGATAAAGACAATGCCCTACGTGCCGATAAACTTGGCGACCAATTCGGAATTCAATACACCATCGTCGGCAAAGGAAACGAATATCAATTGGTACATGAAATAAAAAAAACCAATGCTACTTTTATCATTCCGCTAAATTTCCCAAAAGCCTACGATGTAGAAAATCCGTTTCAAGCCGATTATGTGAGTTTAGAACAAATGCGTTATTGGAACCAAGCGCCTTCAAACCCCGGTGTACTGGCAAAAAACGGCATTCGGTTTTCACTAACCCCATATCACCTAAAATCATTACCCGCATTTAAAAAGAACCTTTTAAAAGCCATCGAATACGGATTGGATAAAACAAAAGCCTTAGAAGCCCT
>DRQI01000190.1 GCA_011330545.1 Flavobacteriia bacterium | reverse complement strand
TAACCCGCTTGTCAAAAGGCAAGCCTTAAATCTTTAGTATTATGAATACACTTAGAAACAATGTTCAGTTAATCGGAAATGTAGGGCAAGACCCTATCACTGCAACCTTAGACAGTGGAAAAATCGTAACTCGCCTGTCATTGGCTACCAATGAACGCTATAAAGATAGCGAAGGTGAACCACAAACCACTACCCATTGGCACAACTTGGTAGCTTGGGGAAAAACAGCTTCTGTTATTGAAAAATATGTCTCTAAAGGACAGGAAATTGCCGTTTCAGGAAAATTGACTTCGCGTTCATACCAAGACAATGAAGGTGACATAAGAACCATTACAGAAGTCATAGTACGAGAAGTATTGTTCTTTACCCATAAAAATGGTGATGAAAAAACTCCTTATTAGTAAAAAAACAAAAGGGTACTATGCTCAACGTAGTACCCTTTCCTAAATTATTAACCTTATGATTAACAATTATTATTATGAAAAACAAAGTTAATGAAATAAAAATTTCTTACAAAGAAAAAAATAAAAACCTGGCCCCCATTATCATAAAAAAATCTTCGCAAGCGGCGCAATTATTATTTGAACATTGGGATAGTGATACCATTGCATTATACGAATCTTTTAAAGTAGTATTGCTCAATAACTCCAATACCGTTAAAGGAATATATGAACTCTCAACAGGTGGTATTGCCGGTACATTGGTTGACCTTCGGCTTTTATTTGCCGTGGTGTTAAAAACTCTCAGTACAGGTTTGATATTATGTCACAACCATCCGAGCGGGAGCCTAAAACCGAGTAAAGCGGATTTGGATTTGACACAAAAAATTGCCAAAGCAGCTTCGTATTTAGATATTAAAATCTTAGACCATTTGATACTATCACCCCATGGAGACTATTACAGCTTTGCTGATAATGATATTTTATAACCTTTAAAAAGTATTACCATGTTTTGTTTAAATTTTTCCAATCTCAACCGTGAAACGCAACAACTGATTTTGACTATTTCTAAAGCAGCACTCGAACAGAAATTCAAACAGAAATTACAGGCTTATGCCCAAAAGAATAAATTGCCTTATGAACAGGTACTGGAAGAGGAAGCCATTAGAAACCTGTATAATTTTGAGTTCCAGTTTTCGGTATAAACCTTGTTGTTTTTCGAACCCAAAACCTTTGAATTTTCAAAGGTTTTTTTATACTCGCTTTTATCTTTTTTCCGTCCTGTATTCCCACAATTGACGTTTTTAAAACGTTGTTTTTGCCTATTCATAGGTATCGGTATGAATTGCATCCTTTTAAAGCCAATCGCTATTTTTTTTTGCTAGGGTTATGGATTATCTTTAAAAAGCAGCCTTTAAAAAAGAATTGAATTGTACGATTGTATTTTTTTCAATCTCCAATGGTTGGCTGTTGACGGAATACCATTCCGAAAAAACGCAACCGGGCGGATAGCTCTGCTGTGTGAGAATTTTTGTTCGCCGGGGCGGCGAACGAATTTGAATAGCAAGAGGGCAACGCGCTTGCGCGGCGTTGCGTGGGTTGGTTTGCAAGCAAACATCTGTATATCAATAGTTTACAAATAATAAAGTTTTCTTTTTACTGAGAAAAACTTTCATTTTTGCGGCAAATCGCCCTGTAAGGCCTATAAACAGGCAACAATTTGCGGCAAATAAAAAATAGAAATTGAATTTTGAAGTCTTTTAGTAACATACGGTTTAAAAAAAATACGGCACAGCGCTTTCAACAGTTTTCTAAACAATTTTTTAAAACGCATACCGAAACCTTAGAAGCCATGCTCGATTTTTTTCTCTTTAATGCCATTTCTCCCAAGGAAACTTTAGAGCCTTCTATGCGTACCTTGGAAGAAACGGTAAAAGGACGTATCAATGCCTTGATTGCCATTGTCAAAGACATCGAAAAAAGCCAGACCAAACCCACTACAGCCATGTTGCAATTGCTCTTTGAACATACGCCGCCCAAAACAAAACAGCCTGAACTAACGGCTGTACCCCCTCTTGAAATTCCCTTATCGGAAGATTCTTTTGCTTCCTCTTTTAAGGCCATCGAAATCCGTAAAGAAAAAAATGAACTGAAACTGGAATTACAACAATGCCGAAACCAATTTTTAGCCTTTTTAAACGGTATTGAAATAGCCAAAAGCAGTTTTGGCAAACCCAAACTTATCGTACCCATGGCTCCTAAAGAATTGGAAGGCCTAAAACAAAAATTAAAAAACAAAACAGATGTATATTAGTATTACCAAACAACATTTAGAAAGTACTTTTTCGCAGAGCTCCGGAGATTTTGTCGCCTATCTAGAAAAAGAAAACCAAGGGAAAGCCCCGGAACTTCAAGAGCATTTTTTCAATCAAAGCAATGACCGGATTCCGGCAAGCCAAGTCATTTGGGAAATCGACCAAAATACGGCAAAGCTAAAAAAACACGAGCCTAAATTTTATTCGTTGACCATCAATCCGAGCCAACGCGAACTCAAACACATTGAAAACAATGCGGACTTACTCAAAAAATATGTCCGTGAAGTGATGAAAGACTATGCGGCTTCTTTTTACCGGGAACCCCCCGTGACGGTTGAGCAAATTAAATACTATGCCAAAATAGAATACGAGCGCACTTATAAAGGTTTTGACCGTGAGATTAAAGCCAACCAACCGTATCAGGCAAAAATTGCCAAGTTAGAACACGATATCGTCAAGATTCGCAACGGTGAAATCAAAGGGAATGTCAAATCGGTACAACGAAACATAGAACGCCTAAAAAAGCAAGCTCCGTATCAGCATAACGGAAAGATGCTAGCACAAGGCATGCAAAAACCGGGCTTGCAAACCCATATTCATATTATTGTAAGCCGTAGGGATGTCACCAACCGGTATAGCCTGTCGCCGGGAAGCTCATACAAAGCTTCTGAGGCTACCTTGAATGGCAAACCTGTTAAACGGGGATTTGACCGCAGTGCTTTTTACCAACAGGCTGAAAAGGCCTTTGACCGTATGTTTCTCTATAAACGGAATTTTGCCGAACACTACCATGCACGTAATTTATTCCTTAAAGAACCTTATCGCTATTTTGCCGAACTGATGAAACTGCCTGTCAATGAACGGAGTTTGGCTCTGAAAATTGTAGGAAAATCGGGAGTTAAAATCCCAATGGCCAACATCCCTACCAATCAAGTTCAACTGGCGGTTAAAGCCCTCAAACAACTGCGAAAAGTTATTGACAGGGCGCGCGATGCAGGGTCTATCGGAATTTAAAAACCGGCACTTATGAACCTATATTATATTATACATATTGTAAGTTACCT
>DRQI01000189.1 GCA_011330545.1 Flavobacteriia bacterium | reverse complement strand
AATAAAACATTCGCTTCATAAAAAATAAAAATGAAAAAAATAGCAACCCTGATTCTCCTTCTGATAAGCATTTCTCATTTCGGATTTTGCCAATCTTCAATTAGAGACCAAGTTGTCGAAATGAGTGAAGTACTTGGTTTCATCTATGGTCAAAAAATATTTCTCGAAAGTATAAAAGAAAATTTTCCAGAATTAAGAAATGATGCTACTCGTGCTGAATTGAAATGGGAATTAGCATTTGGAAAAGTTGAGAAAGAATTAGAAAGACGATTAAGGGAGATTTTAGAAGACAGCTACGCCGATTTCGAAACTCTTTCAAAACAAAAACTCTCAGAAGTTGCAACATTTGATAATATATCAAGGTCTGATGCCATTTCTTATATCGAAACAGTAAATAGAAGAACAGAAGGAGATATTGAAGAACAATTCAAAGCAAGAGTTCTGATGTATCACCCTGATTTTATCCAATATCCACATCAGGAACTAAGTCGAGGTTACAGGAATGAATTTAAATCAAGTGGTTACGAACCAAAGTCCAAAGGAATAAAACTTAGAATACAGTACCCCGCAAGTTGGAAAGAGGAAGAAGGTGTAAGACCAAATATCCTCTTCAAAGCAATAAGTGAGAACGGAGAAGGTACAACCTCATTAAACATTTTAATTAAAGATATTGCAGCGGAATTAAAAACTGAGATGACGGATGATGAATGGAAGTACTTTATAACGGATGAAGGTAATAGGGAGTTAGCAGATATGATTTTCACAGAAAGTGCATTGAAAGAAATGATGAGTGAACTTGGGCTAATTAACCCAAATTTCAGCGAATACAGCAGGCTTGTAATTGATGGTAACCCAGGAGCAAAAATCAGTATTTCAGCGAAGATACAGAGATTAGAATTTGAATTTCCAATTTATTCTAACCCATACGTGATTATTTCCAAAAATTATTTGGTAATAGCAACTTTCGCAACAATGGGGGCATCGGTTGATGAAGCAAAAACTGAATTTGAAAAGTTCAAACCTGCTATTAACTTAATGATGAATAGCATGGCGATTTTGAACCGATATGAATAAGACAAGGAATTAAATAATCAATAGACAACGATGAAAATATTGAAGATAATCTGGAGAATATTGAGCATAGCTCTTGGGGTCTTACTAATCGGAGGTGGATTGATGAATGTGATAGAATTAACTAAAGCTACATCAGGAATTGAGGCACTTGAATATATTCTTGCTATTGCTCTTTCGTTTTTCCTTGGCTATTATCTAATAAAAAAGAAGAAGAAAAAAGAGAATACGGAAGCGAACAACGTGTAGCTGCCCATGCCGCCTAAACGGCGGCACGTCAGCTACACCGACCGTTCATCGCAACCATAAAATAACAGAGAAAACTAAAAGGAGGGAACAAAAACTATTTTTTAACCTTTAAAACTCAGCTTTAAAATGAGTAGATATAATTACCTGCCCTTTGGAGATGAAAATGCCGAATCAGATGAATTATTAATCCCGTGTCAAGTTGACAAAAAGAACCCTGAAGAACACAAGCCTATATTAATTGGAAGATGGGGGATTGGTAAAACAGCACTTTTACTTCTCCAAAATCAACAACAAACAGAATTATTAAAATCCGTTTCACCTGAACTTGAAAGGATTTGGTATTTAAGCGAAAGTAGTTTAGATGTTGTAATTCTTTCAAATTTAAAAGGTAAATATCAAAGTGAACCTGATGTATTTATCAAATCTTTGGAAGAAATTTGGAAATCCGAAATTTGTAGAATATATACTATCATCCTTGCCAAAACAAAACATTTATTCAAGAATAAATCAGGCAAGCATTGGAATCATATTGAAACAGTAGCAAAATCTAATAAATCTATTTTAAAAACAATCTGGAAACAAGTTCCTAATATTTTAGATTCGCTAACTAATGGAGGCGATTCGAATACCTTCGATGATATTAAGAATTCGGTTGACTCTTTGGTTAGCGATGCAACATATGAAAACATTATAAAATGCCTTCAAGACATTCAATCTGATGAATATTTACCTTGTATTGTAATTGAACCCATAGAAACACCAACTTCCGCATTGGAAAAACAGCAAGGCCTTGCACAATATTTAATTATTGCATTGCTAAATACTTTTTATAAATATTTCAGACCCGATAGGAGAAATTTTTTTATTAGAATAAGTATTCCATGGCACAGATATGTTGTCAAAGAGACCGACTTCCCCCAAAAAATCTATCAGCATAAAGGTTCTGTTGAGTGGCATAAAGAAAAGTTAAAAGAATTTATTGAAAAAAGAATTAAATGGGAATTCGACAGGATTGGAAAGAAATATAATCTAAACTCCAAAAGAGGGCTTTGGTATGTATTATTTGAGGATACAATAACAAATGGTTGGTGTGTCCCTGCAATAGCTGAAGATAGCTTTGACTATTTCCTTCGGCATACTCATTATAGAGCAAGAGATTTGCTACGGCTTACAAGAGAATGTGTTTTAGAAGAAGCGAAAATAAAAGGAATAGGGATTGACGATGTTTTATTATATGGTAAAATAAGTGCTTTTACCATAAGTGAAACTTTTCACAGGGTTGGTCCTCAGATTACAGGTCAATTAATTGAAGAGGGAAACAGAAGATTCCCAGGCTTGTCCACCCTTACTGACCACCTCAAGGGCTTGCCGCTACCATTTTCAACTGAAGAATTCAAGAAACGAATTAAAAATATAACTAATATTAATTTCAACGATGCCATTAACATGATGTGGGAATCCGGATTGTTAGGGGTTTGTGCAAAACCCCTGACACAAAAGTGTTCTAAAAGACTTGCAATGCACTTCACAGCTAAGGCAAAAAGAACTTATAGAAATAAAGTAAGTGAAATGCATGAACTGTGGACATGGTTTGAGTACAATTATGAAGGAAAAGCACTTGAATTAATGGGCAAATTAAATCATTTGGATTGTACTGAACATGGATTAGTATTCCATCCCAAAACCTTTGAATTTTTTTTCCCAAACCCAAAGGAATTATCAACTCCAATTGGAGTCTAAATATAAAAAAGGCAGCGATGAACAATGTGCAAAACGCCAAGTGGGGCTATGCGCCCCACCTGCGTTTGCACAAACCGTT
>DRQI01000188.1 GCA_011330545.1 Flavobacteriia bacterium | reverse complement strand
CCTTCCGTCCACGCTTTGGCGTGGCCACCTTCCCTTAAAAAGGGAAGGAGTTACAGACTAACTTTATTTTTTGTGTTGCCTCCATCCCCAAAGTTAGCTACTTACATGAAAGCCCGGCCTGCGAGCTAAAATCAAAATGGCCTAAGTTGCCGGTTTATAGCTTTTCTTATCGATAAGAATTTTAGCAATCATGTAAGTAATTTTTGCTAAAATTCCAATAAACTTAAGTTGCCGGTTTATAATTCTTTTTATCAATAAGAATTTTAGCAATAAAGGGTAAATTTTTGCTAAAATTCTCATTAACATCATGTAGCCGGTTTATAGCTTTTCTTATCAATAAGAATTTTAGCAATCATGTAAGTAATTTTTGCTAAAATTCCAATAAACCTAAGTTGCCGGTTTATAATTCTTTTTATCAATAAGAATTTTAGCAATAATTTCTTTTAAAATTTCAGAGGTACCGCCACCGATGGGGCCTAGGCGGCTATCCCGTAACAAACGGGCCATAGGGTAGTCTTCCATATATCCGTAACCTCCTAATAATTGAAGGCAGCCATAAGCCACCTTATCGGCAATTTTTGTAGATGTTAATTTCGCCATCGTAGCTTCTTTTACCACATATTCGCCATTATCTAAGCGTTTTACAACAGAATAGTTAAACGCTTTACACATTTCTGCTTCACTGGCCATTTCGGCTATTTTGTGGCGTAAGGCTTGAAATTTGTCAATGGTTTTTCCGAAAGCTTCGCGTTCACTCATATACTGAAGGGCATATTCGATGGCGTATTCTGCACGTGCATGTGCATTGATACTCATTACCATCCGCTCTAATGCAAAATGCTGCATGATGTACGAAAAGCCTTTTCCTTCTTTACCCATTAGATTTTCGGCCGGAATGATAACATTGTCAAAAGCTATCTCAGCAGTATCCGAAGCACGCCATCCCAATTTGTCAAGTTTTGTAGTTGAAATGCCTTTTGTATTGCTGTCTATGATAAAAATACTAATGCCTTTATGGTTCAATTCAGGTTGTGTTTTGGCAGCAACTACCATATAATCGGCATAGACACCGTTAGTGATAAAGGTCTTAGAACCATTAATGATATACGTATCTCCTTTTTTTATAGCAGTAGTACGCATGCCGGCAACATCAGACCCGCCAAAAGGTTCGGTAATACACAAACAACCAATTTTTTCACCTTCGATACTAGGGGTGAGATAGGCTTTTTTAATGCGGTCATCACCTTCTTTGTGTACATGGGTCATGGCTAAATAAGCATGTGCCCACATGGCAGCGGCAAATCCACTGGAATTGATTTTTTGCAATTCTTCTAAAAAAATAGTGGTATAGAAAAGGTCTAAGGCAAGCCCGCCATAGGCTTCGGGCGAATTCAAACCGAAATAGCCCATTTCACCAAATTTTTTCCAGATAAAGCGCTCAATAGTACCTTCTTTTTCCCACTTTTCGATATGCGGAACTACTTCCTTTTGTAGAAACTCTCTAAAACTTTGCCTGAATGATTCGTGTTCTTCAGTAAAATATAAGGTATTCATAGTATGTGGCTAATTTATTTGGCTTCCAAATATAAGGCTATTCTTTCAAATTTTTCAAGGGGAAAGCCGTCAATTTTCTTTAACTCGTCAAGGGTTTGAATTTCAGCCACTTCATCTCTGTAATTCAATATTTTTTTAGTCAATTCATAATCGATATAGACGATAGAAAGTACCTCCTTAAAAGTTGCGGTATTGACATTTATTTTTTTGATAGCCGGTTTGTCAATCACTTGAAACCTTTCTAAGACTTTGTCAGCAACTTCTTTATCTAAATACCAAACTTCATAGAGTTGATCATCGCGTAAAAATCCACCCAATTTATTACGGTAATTGATAATGCGATGCGATAGCTTTTCACCAATTCCGTCAATAATCCTTAATTCTTCGGCAGTTGCAGAATTTAAGTCAATAATTGCAGTATTTTGGGATATTCTGGAAGATTTTAAGGAAACCGGATGTTTTTTATTTCGATTGTTAGCTATAACCCAATCTGGAAATTTAAAATAAGGTTCGATAGTATGCAACAAAGAATCGCTAACCTCAGTGACTTGTTGAAATTCTTTTGCCGAATTGATATAGTTGCCATTGGCCCTGTATTGCAATAACCTGTCAATTTCTTCTTTTGACATGCCTAAGCGATACCCCTTATAATCTGTTAAAAAGCTCGGGTTAAAAGGATAGATTTTAGATTTTTTAGTACTGCGTGTGCTTATTGCCAGTTGCCTAAGCGAATCTATTTCTTTTTGAAATACTTGCATATCGCCGGTATTGCCATAAGCCCAATTTTTCTTTGTAGGCGCGTTGGTAAAGGAGCCGATAAAAAAATAGACAACTTGTAGCACGATGATACAGGCGGCCAAAAAGAAAATCCCATTTCGTTGGCGATTGGTATACCTGAAATGGGATTTGAAATTGTTCATGGCAATAAAAAACAGTTTATTTTTTCTTAGCTTTTATGGCACTTAAATATTTGGCCAATTCTTCTTTAATTTTTGGTGACAATAATACAACCCCAATCATATTAGGCACTACCATGGCAAAAATCATGGCATCTGAAAAGTTAATAACGGCACCGAGGCTGATAGAAGCGCCTACAATCACAAAAAACAAAAATAATATTTTATATACTAAATCGGTTACTTTTCCTTTTCCGAAAAGGAATTTCCAGCCTTGCATTCCGTAATACGACCAAGAAATCATCGTTGAAAATGCAAACAAAATAACGGCAATTGTCAGTATGATTGAGAAATGCGGAATAGCAGAATCAAAAGCGGTAGCAGTAAGTTCAACCCCTTGTTTTACTTCCACTCCATAATCAAAAAAGCCTCCTTTGATATTTGTAATAACCAATACCAAAGCAGTCATAGTACAAATAACTACGGTATCGATAAAAGGCTCTAAAAGGGCTACTATCCCTTCACTGGCGGGATATTTTGTCTTTACGGCAGAGTGGGCGATGGCTGCTGAACCTACCCCTGCTTCATTTGAAAAAGTACCTCTTCTAAATCCTTGAATGAGTACGCCAATAAAACCACCGGCAATACCTAAGCCTGTAAATGCCCCGTTAAAAATGAGTCCAAATGCTTTGGGGATAAGGCTTATATTCATGGCAATAATCACTAGGGCGGCACCTACATAGATGATGGCCATAAAGGGTACAATTTTTTCGGTTACCGAAGCAATACGTTTGATACCTCCAATAATTACAACAGCTACAATGACAGCCATTACAATGCCAAAATACATTCCGGCATTGGCATTGGTAAATCCAAATAATTGTACAAATTGTGCTGAGGCCTGATTGGCTTGAAACATATTGCCACCGCCAAAAGAACCTCCAATGACAAAAACGGCAAAAATAATTGCCAATATTTTTCCAAAGCCTCCGGCTCCTTTTTCTTTAAGGCCTTTTGATAAGTAATACATAGGGCCGCCGTAAACTACGCCGTTTGCATCAACATCTCGATATTTTACACCGAGGGTACATTCGGCAAATTTAGATGCCATTCCTAATAAACCCGCCAATATCATCCAGAAAGTAGCCCCGGGCCCACCAATAGATAGAGCTACGGCAACTCCTGCGATATTTCCTAACCCAACCGTTGCAGAAAGTGCAGCTGTGAGCGCCTGAAAATGTGAAACTTCTCCTTCAGCTCCTTCTACGGCGATGGTTTCAAAGACATCTCCTCCAGGGGTTTGGTCGCCAAAGGCTTCTTGAACCTCATGGTGGTCAATATCGTCATATTTGCCTTGAACAACCCTTATTGAAGTGCCAAAAAGGCGAAATTGTGCGAAATTAAAAGTAATTGTAAAATAAATGGCACCGCCTACCAACACAAACAATACCCAAGGAATTTGAATGGTGTCAGAAAAAGGTATTGCATAAAAAATAGCATCTACAAACCAACCTGTATAATGCTTAAATGTAGTGTCAATTTTTTCTGAAGTACTCTGTTCTTGAGCAAAAGTTAACATTGGAATTACTAAAAAAAGTAATGAGAGAAGTTTTTTATTCATAATTATTGAGTTAGTTTTTAATTTTATGAGCTGCAATATCATAAAAAAAATGCAGTTAGTCCAAATTTAGGAAGTTAAATGTTACAAATTAGTGTTACTTTTAGCAGGAAACTTTGCTGGTAAGATGCTGTAAGCTATTCTATTTACGCCGTCAAATAATTACTTACTTTAACCTCATTATATGAACAAAAAAACACTGGTACTAGGAGCTTCTCTAAAACCCGTAAGGTATTCTAATTTAGCGATTAAACGGCTGGTTGAAAAGGGCCATGACGTAGTTGCCATAGGTGGAAAGAAAGGGGAAGTGGCAGGAGTAAAAATTACTACCGAAAAGCCTGATTTAAAAGGTGTTGACACGGTTACCTTGTATGTAAACCCGAAACGCCAAACAGCGTATTATGACTACATATTGTCGTTGCATCCCAAGCGCGTAATTTTTAATCCGGGAACAGAAAATTTAGAATTTCAAAAATTGCTGGAAGAGAATGCTATCGAAACGGAAATTGCCTGTACGTTGGTATTATTGTCTACCGGCCAGTACTAATTTTGATAAGCGATGGTGAGTTCATTAGGAATTTTGCTATCAATGGTTATTTTTTCGCCTTCTTTGGCCAAAATAACATGGTCAAAAACAGTTTTTGCTTCTTCTTTAAATAAATTCAAATTAGTATACCTACTCGAATAATGCCCTAAAATTAGTTGGCCTGCCCCGGCTTCTTTGGCTATTTTTCCGGCTTCTTCGGCAGTAGCGTGTTTGGTGGTTTTGGCCAGTTCTTTTCGGTCGTTTAGAAAAGTAGATTCATGGTATAGCAAATCGACATTTTTAATAATTGGAACGATGCCGGGTTTATAAACGGTATCGCTGCAATATGCATAGCTCAATGGCTTATTGGGTTCAAAAGTGAGGGTCTTATTTTTTATAATTTCACCATTTTCTTTTATAAAATCTTTGCCACTTTTAAGATTCTGATAATCGCAAATTTCAATTTCAGGAGATGCTTTGATGGCTTCAATATTGAGTTTTCGTTCACCGGTTTTTTCTTTAAATAGAAACCCATTGGTATAAATTCTATGGTGCAAGGGTACGGTATAGACTTTAACCTGAGTATCCTCAAAGATAAGTTCGCTGCCGTTACTTTTTAATTCGTGAAAAACAATAGTAAAACCCAACCGTGATTCGGATAGTTCTAGTTGCAGTTCTATAATTTCTTGTAAGCCTTTCGGCCCATAGATGTGAAGTTCTTTATTTCTATTTAACAATCCGAAAGTAGAAATTAACCCGATTAACCCAAAAAAATGGTCTCCGTGTAAATGTGAGATAAAAATGTGGTCAATAGTGGTGAATTTTATTTTATACTTTCTGAGTTGTACTTGTGTACCTTCGCCACAGTCAATTAAAAAATGCCTGTTGTTAATTTCTAAAAATTGAGAAGAAGGATGCGCAAAAGTTCTTGGCGTAGCCGAATGACAACCCAATATGGTTACACTTATGCTCATTTTACAACAATCCGTTTAGAAATAATCTCAGTACTGGTTTTAATTGAATAAATATAAATTCCCGAATCCAATTTATCCCTGTAAAAGGAAATTGTATTTGACCCAACTTTAGTGGTATATTTTTTAGAATATACGGTATTACCTATTAAATCTTTCACAGAAAATACGATCTCATGAACAGCATTTGTATGAAATTTAATTTTAGTGGTAACACTAAAAGGGTTTGGTGAGGCAACAATATTTTTTAATACCATTGTCGTATCTTTCTCAACTATATTGCCTTTTTGCTGTTGCGAAAAAGCGGCAGAAGAGATTGAAATTAGAAAAATAAATAAGAGTAGTTTTTTTACCATAAGCTATTTTTGTGTTAGAATCCTAAATCTCTTTCAATATTCTCCATCTCTATAATGTCATTAGCTTCTACTAAAGTAGGAACTATATTCATGTCATCAGGAATTGCCTCAATATCAATTCCATTAGCAACTATTACAAAAGACATGCCATTGTGTTGATGCTTTTTTGAATATTGTAAAAATAATAAGATTTTTTCTGTTTTTTCCCCATTGTAATCAGAAAAATCAATAATAATATTATCTTTTGCAAACTTACTATAATTTTCTGAAAAATCTTTCATAAAATTTTCAATAGATTTTTCATCATTCTTAAATATAGTTGCCAACCTTGTTTTTTCTATAATCATGCTCAATTAAATGCTTATTTTTTAATTTGTTGTGCCAATAAATAGATCACAGCCATTCTAATGGCTACGCCGTTTTCAACCTGATTTAATATAATAGACTGTTCAGAATCGGCTACGTCACTGGTTATTTCAACACCTCTGTTGATAGGCCCCGGATGCATGATAACAATTTTCTTGCCAAGGCTGTCTAACAATTGTTTGTCAATACCAAAGAGTTGTGTATATTCTCGTATAGATGGAAAATAATTGATATCCATCCGCTCGTGTTGCACTCGTAATACATTGGCAACATCACACCATTCTAAGGCCTTTTTTAGGTTTGTTTCTACGGTTACCCCTAAACTCGAAATGTATTTCGGTATCAAAGTGGTAGGGCCGCAAACTTTTACTACAGCCCCTAGTAATTGCAAGGCAAAAATATTTGACAGGGCTACTCGCGAATGTAATATATCGCCAATAATTACCACCTTTTTACCTTTGACCGTACCTAATTTTTCTTTGATAGAATACGTGTCTAACAGGGCTTGTGTAGGATGTTCGTGTGCACCGTCGCCGGCATTGATAATTTTGGCATCGATGTGTTTTGACAAGAAAACACCGGCTCCTACATTGGGGTGCCGCATCACAATAATATCAACTTTCATCGATAAGATATTGTTGACAGTGTCTATTAAGGTTTCGCCTTTTTTTACAGATGACTGACCGGCAGAAAAATTGAGTATATCGGCAGAGAGCCTTTTTTCTGCTAATTCAAATGAAAGTTTGGTTCGGGTACTGTTTTCAAAAAATAAATTGGCAATGGTAATGTCTCTTAGTGAAGGTACTTTTTTAATCGGCCTGTTAATAACCGCCTTAAAATGATTAGCAGTTTCAAAAATAAGGCTGATATCTTCTTTGGTGAGATATTTAATTCCTAATAAATGCGCTACGCTTAATTGCTTCATTTTAATTGTCACTTATAATATAAACAGCATCTTTTGTTTCATTTTCTTGCCAAGATACTGTTACTTTTTCAGAGTTGATAACATCAACTTGCCTTCCTTTATAATCGGGTTGAATGGGCAAATGCCTGCTAAACCGCCGGTCAATCAGTACTAATAACTCAATAGATGCCGGCCTGCCAAAAGCCTGAATGGCTGTTAGGGCTGCCCGAATACTCCTTCCTGAGTAGAGTACATCATCAATAAAAACTACTTTTTTGTCTTCTACTATAAAATCAATAGTGGTATTATTGGCTTCTAAAGGTTCGGTACGCCTTCTAAAATCATCGCGGTAGAAAGTAATGTCTAACTGTCCTGTTTTTATGGCAACAATACCATATTCGTTTTGTAGGAGTTGGATTAATCTGTTGGCCAAAAACACACCTCTAGGCTGTAAGCCAATCAATACGGTATTTGAGAAATCATTGTGATTTTCAATAAGTTGACAAGCCAAACGATGAAGAATGATGTGAATGTCTTTCGCGTTAAGTAATGTCTTTTTTGCCATAAGAGCAGACCAAACGGTGTTTGGAATACAAAACTACACCTTTTTTTAATATGAGATGCCTAATTTGATTATAAAATTGGAGAATTACAGATTGAATTATTTCTTATGTAAAGGGTAAAAATAGTTTCTTAAATTTTGTATTGTAAACCTCTCAAATGCGCTGCTGTCAATAGTTTATAACATGTTAATTAATTTGTTAACAACATTTTGTGCGTAATTTGAATTAAAAATCTAGTTATACTACTTTTAGTTCAGCAAGAAAACCTATGTATATGCATCTATTTTCTGATAGTGATAACGATTTGCCATTTTCGAAATTTGAGTCAATGTTGAAGACAAATAGTGTTTATTTTTTTGACTCTGAAGAGTTTGAAGAAATTATTTTACACTATATGAACATTGGCAAAATGTCGTTGGCAAAAAAAGCATTGGAATTGGGATTGAAACAGCACCCGGCTTCCGTATCACTAAAATTAGCGCATATTGAGGTGTTATTATATGAAGATAAACTTGATAAAGCCGATATTTTATTAAAAGAATTAGAAAAAATAGAACCGTTAAACGATCAGGTGTATTTACACAAAGCTACCTTGTTGTCAAAACGCGAAATGCACAAAGAAGCTATTGAGGCTTTAAATGTTGCACTCTTATATACAGAAGATGAAGTTGATATCCGTTCGTTAATCGGAATGG
>DRQI01000187.1 GCA_011330545.1 Flavobacteriia bacterium | reverse complement strand
TCGTTTGAAAAATTTGACACCTTTTTCAATAAATTGATACAATACCTTTCATCCGAAAAACGCGCAAGCCAATTAGAGATACGTTATAATCCCTTTGTCTATGCCAATGGTACTATGGTAATCGACGCCCAGTTTTTTGATGCTACTTATGCTTTTGACAATACTGAAAACCTACAATTGATTGTCTCCAATAGTGAGACAAAAGAAACAAAAAAACTGCCATTTGCTTTAAAAAACAATTCTTATCAGGCGGTTTTAAGCAATTTAAAACCCGGAACCTATAATTTTAGGGTATTGGCTAAAAACCATCAAATTTCTAAAAGCGGAAGGTTTACGGTGTTGACGTATGGCATAGAGCGGCAGTTTACCACTACCAATACAGCTTCTTTAAAGAAAATAGCAATGGCCTCTCAAGGCAATTTTGCCCATATCCATCAAGCCGATAAGCTGCTCGCCACGCTATTATCAGACAAAAGATATGCAACTGTGCAAAAAAGTATTAAAAAAAGGGTATCTTTAATCGATTGGAAATGGCTTTTGGCATGGGTCATTTTGCTGTTCAGTGTAGAATGGTTTATCAGAAAATACAAAGGACTTATATAATAATCAATTAAAATACAATCAAATGAGTAACAATCAATTAAATTTTCCAAAGGCAATTATACCTATGATATTTTTTGCCATTGTAGCAATTATTATTTTTTTTAAATCTACCATAACCATTAAAGGGGGTGATAGAGGCGTTTTATATAGAACTTTAGGAGAAGGAATTGTTACCGATGAACCTGCATTAGATGAAGGTTTTCATTTCATTGCACCTTGGAACGAGGTAGATGTATACAATGTAAGGCAGCAAAATATGTTTATCAAAGACATGGAAGTATTATCCTCAAACGGGCTAGAAATTAAACTAGACGTATCTGTTTTGTTTCAACCTAAAATTGATGAATTAGGCCTTTTGCATAAGACAAGAGGGCATGATTATGACCAAGTTGTAATTGTTCCCGAAATTAGGTCAGCAGCACGTTCTGTAGTAGGCAGATATACCCCCGAACAATTGTATTCAAGTAAAAGGGATGCTATTCAAAAAGAAATTTTTGATGAGATTAAACTAAAAACAGATAAGCAATATGTTCAAATTAATGATGTGTTGGTTCGCGATGTAACGCTACCTCCCACAATAAAAGACGCTATTGAACGTAAACTACGCCAAGAACAAGAATCATTAGAATATGAGTTTAGGTTGGAAAAAGCACGTAAAGAAGCCGAAAAACAACGTATTGAAGCACAGGGAAAAGCAGATGCCAATAAAATTTTAAGCGCTTCTCTAACCGACAAAATTTTAAGGGATAAAGGTATAGAAGCTACGTTAGAGTTATCAAAATCGCCCAATACCAAAGTTGTAGTTATTGGCGGAAAAGACGGAATGCCTTTAATTTTAGGAAATAATTAATTTATTAAAAGTTTGAAAAAAGCTGAAAAGGCTTTCTCTATAAAATGCGATGCCTTTTTAGCTGTTTTTTTAATCCGGATTATGTGTTAGAGAATCGTAATGAGGGTTCAAACCCAACAACCATGGGGCTTTTCTTGAAAGAAGCATAGCGCCGCTATGGTAAACGAAGGAAAAGTAGTGTAGCGGCCATGGGCTAAGGGTTTAATTATTATCCTTATTTTTAATCCTGATTTTTTCTTTGGTAACTTTTCCTAATTTGATAGCCCGATAATTTTCATAACATTCCAATACCGCTTCAATCACCTGTAAATCACTGGCTTTTCTGATAAAATTATTCGAATAATTACACTCTTTAAGCAAGTCATTGAGTTCTTTACGGCTCATATCCATATAGTCCATTAAAATCTCACGGCTAAACTTCTCTTCCATGATATTCCGCAATTTATCCTCTTCTTTTAGTTTTTTTAGCTTCTTGAGCTCTTTGGGTTTTTTGCCAAATTTTTGATACCAAAAATCAAGCGGGTTGAACAAGGCTCCCGACAAAGATGTATAATCTTTTGTTTGTGGCCTTCCTACCTCATAGGCCTGAGGCAAGCCATCTATATGGATTCTTGAAAATTGGTCTTTCGGGACGTTCTTAGCATCTATTTCCAACACGCCGATTAAATTATGAACCTTTACGGTAACTTCATCAATATTTACAACTTTTTCGTGAATGGCAATTTCAAGTTCATTTCCTTTCAATAAATCTTTCGTTATTTTTAATTTGATAGATTGGTAGCCAATATAAGAAATATGAATGGTATCATTTGCTTTTACAGGAATGCTGAACTCCCCATCACTATTGGTTATTGTTCCATCTGCAGTGTTCATATTGATAACATGTGCACTTTGCAACGGCTTTTTATCAGTAACACTAATAATCCTACCTTTTAAGTTTTTGGTTGAATCTTGCGCGATATTACCTGTGCTTTTCTCCTGAGAAAAGGCAGTACTGACAAAAGCAAGGGTTAGTAAAGTAAAAATTATTCGCTGCATCTGGCAATGATACTAATTATTCAGTAAATTTTTGCTAATTTCTTACAAAAAGGATACCAAAAACTAAAACTACAAAAAACAAAACCCAAATTCTAAAAACAGCTAGATAATCTTTTTAAACGAGTTCTCTATTAGAATTTGGGTTTCAACTATTAGGATTTTATAATTTGTGCACATGACAGGATTTGAACCTGCACATCCTAGTGGATACTAGCCCCTCAAGCTAGCGCGTCTACCAATTCCGCCACATGTGCATTAAAAGTGCAAAACTAAAAATATTATGCAAAAGAAGCGTGTTTTTTTGAAATATATTCAACCCCAATTATGCAATAGACTTCCTATTCCGTTCAGAAATCACCGCAAAATAGGTCGTTTCACTGCGTTTTCAAAATTAACCGTAGCGGTGCTACGCTTAGTTTAGTAAAACACCCTATTTTATTGCGCTTTCCTAACTCATAACGTAACTCTATTGCATAAGCTGGGTTTAAAATGGAGTGCCCTGTGCGAAAACAGTAGTTATCTTAAAAATCTAGCGTTAGCTGACTGGGCAATAACTTAAACGATTTTCGATGGTATTTAGTGATTCCTATTTTTTGTATCATTTCACGGTGCTGTTTGGTGGGATACCCTTTGTTTTGTTTCC
>DRQI01000186.1 GCA_011330545.1 Flavobacteriia bacterium | reverse complement strand
TCTTGCAATTCAAAAACATCAGAATAGGCATCATACCGTAATTTTTTGGTAAAATGGTCTTTTCCGCCTACGATTACTTCGGCATCTACAAATTGTTCATTTAAGTAAGGGCTCCCTTCATACTGAATAGTAAAAAACCTACTTTTTATAGACTGGTTTCTAATATATTCTGTGGGTAAATCAATTTTTTGTGCAAAACTAAAAAATTGGAATAATACTAATAAAAAAGTTATTCTTCTCATCGTAACAGTATTTTAATTAAATTCATAAATCATATCTTTGTGCAATGTATAAAAATATCTCAACTATTTTCGGTTTTAGAACCATTATTGAAGCCATAAACTCAGGTAAAACACTCGAAAAAGTGTATATTCAAAAAGGGTTAAGTGGGCATTTATCATCCGAATTGAATCGCTTGCTAAAAAAACATCATATTTCTTCTAGTTATGTTCCGGTAGAAAAGTTAGACAAGCTCTCAAAATATAAAAATCATCAAGGCGTAGTAGCTAAAATTTCGGCCATTGATTTTTATAATTTAGAAGATGTGATAGCTACCGGTAAAAAGGAGAATCCCTTATATCTTTTATTAGACCAAATTACAGATGTACGCAATTTCGGAGCTATTTTACGCACAGCAGAATGCACGGGTGTTGACGCAATCATCGTTCCTAATCAAGGAAGCGCGCCTTTAAACGCCGATGCTATTAAAACTTCTGCCGGCGCTGCATTTAAGATTCCCATTTGTAAAGTAAATCACTTATTAGATGCCATTTACCTATTACAAGCCGAAGGAATACAGATAGTTGCAATTACCGAAAAAACAGCAAATACTATTTACGATATCGATTTTAAAAAATCGACAGCTCTTATAATGGGATCTGAACACAAAGGAATCTCTCCTTCTGTTTTAAAAATTGCTGATGTAAGAGGAAAGTTGCCACTACTTGGCGAAATTGAATCTCTAAATGTTTCGGTAGCTTGTGGTATTGCTTTATATGAAGTAGTTAGGCAACGCCTTTGATATTATTAATACTTAATTAACTTACGTACAAATGTCTTACTATTAGATTCAACAACTACAAACAATAACCCTTTATAACTACTTTCAATATTTATGGTTGTTTTTTTATTTAGTTGAGAAACGCTTTTAAACAATAATTCTCCCAAAATAGTATAAACCTTGATAGTACTAATATTATCCAATTGACTTACATCTATCGTAATAGTATTTTTAAATGGATTAGGATATATATTTACAACGCTGTCATCTAATAGATTCTCATCAACAGATAAGGTTGATGAGCCTTCTTTAATTATATTTATTTGATTACTATTGATATTATTAAATGTTTCGGTAGTACCGTTTGGCCATCTGATTTTTATAATTTCAACCGTGGTGGCATTACCTAGGCCAAATTCAACCGGCAAACTATTAAAAGACCCTCTGCCAGCACCACCACTAACTTCTTTTACTGTTGTAACTCCGCCTGCAGTTAAATTAATTCGAGCACCAATGGCACTCTTATTACTTTGTACCCCTTCTAATTTGAGAATCACCCAATTATTTGAATTATTTGAATCATTTCTCCATAATCTCGTATCTGCATTCGGGCCGCCTGTTAAGCAAATATCTAAGTCTCCATCATTATCATAATCGGCAAAAGCAACACCTCTGGCATCGTATGTTAAATTGCCTAGAATAGAAGTAGTGATATCTTGAAAACCGGTGCCATTCATATTTTTATAAAGAACACTTTGCGTTGAAGTGGCTGAAAAACCGTTAGATACAAAAAAATCTTCAAATCTGTCATTATCAATATCTCCGGCATTACAACTAATACCCCAGCCTGTTGTATCTAATGTGTTTGTATCAGAAGTTTTATTTAGAAAGGTGTTATTTCCTTGGTTTTGATAAAGTGCATTAGACTGAAATGGTGCAGTGGTATTCGGCCAAGTTGTCCAATATAAATCCATGTCTAAATCATTATCATAGTCGAAGGATAAAACGCCCATTCCGAAACCTACTTCATCGATACCCGCAGATACCGTAATATTGTTATAATTACCGGTTCCATCGTTTAAAAAAAGTTTATTTAATTCAAAGGATCTATTTCCTGTAAAAATATCTATCCAACCATCATTGTTTATATCTGTTGTAACTACGCCTACTTCTATATCAGGAGCATTGACACCAATGGTAGAAGAAACTTCTTCAAACTGTAGATTTCCCAAATTCTTATATACGAAGTCATTACCTGTTCCTCCTACATAAATATCTAACAACCCATCCCTATTAAAATCAAAAACTGCAAGCCCTCTCTTTTTTGCAGCAGTATCTGTAATACCCGAAGTACTACCGGGAATTGATTGAAAAGTATAGTTGGGAGCCCCCAAGTTTTCATAAAGTAACTCCGGATCTGTTCCACTAACTGAAGTTACAAAAATATCAAGGTCTCCATCATTATCAAAGTCTGCAAATACACAGCCTGTAGTATGGTAATTATCAGTTAATCCTGATGCCATACCTACTTCCGTAAAAACGTCATTTCCATCGTTTCGCATTAACTTATTCAATCCGTCAGTAGATAAAAACAAGTCTTCATCACCATCATTATCATAATCTCCCCAAGCCAATGACTCAACATTTTCGGTATTAAAAGCAATACCGGCCGTAGCTGTTACATCTGTAAAAGCTATTTGAGCAGACAGGTTAAAAAAACTCATTACACTAAAAGATAAAATGACTACTCGCTTCATTGCATACTATTATATCAATCAATATCTAAAACTCGGTGATTTAGTTTTACAAATATAACTAAAATCTCAATGGGCATATGTTAAATATTGGGCTCGTCATCGGTAATTTCATCGAGATTACTTTCGCCGCCTTCAAATTGATAATCAACATACTCATCTTCTTCTTCCCAATGATATGCTATCGGTTGCGGGCCATAATTTCGATAGGTAAAAGCAAATAATAATCCGACAAGAAAACCCGATAGGTGCCCTTCCCAAGATATTTCATCTCGAATAGGCAAAATATACCATATCATACTGCCGTATAAAAAAATTACAATCAATGATACGGCTATTAACCTGTAATATTTTCTAATAATTCCGCTAAATAAAATAAAACTGAATAATAAATAAACAATACCACTAGCCCCAATATGATAGGCTTCTCGGGCAATTATCCAAGTTAGAAATCCACTCAGCAACGTACCGTATATCAGTATTTTAAACGCAATCTTTTTATAAAAATAAAATAGGGAAATGAGTAACACAAATAGCGGAATGGAATTGTTAAACAGATGTTTTACGCCGCTATGGATAAAGGGCGAAAACAATATACCCCTCAATCCTTTTAAAGTTCTGGGATAAATGCCATAGTTGGTAAAATTATAACCAAAATTAATTTCAAACCAGAAAATCACCCATAAAAATAAAACGGTATAAAGCGGAATGGCCAATGTGGCCGGTGTGAATTGAAATTGTTGTTGTTCTTCTTGTAGCGTATTCATTACTTTACTATTCTCATAAATTTCCCACACCTTAGACAAGGCAAAAAAATGATGACTATTTTGTTTGATACTTACAAAAATACAACCAATTGTGTAATAAGGTACAAATTGTCATGTGTTAATGGTTGAGGGATTTAATGATTGAAGGTTTCAATGATTGAAGGATTGAAGGATTCAATGACTGAAGGATTCAATGACTGAAGGATTTAATGATTGAAGGATTGAAGGTTACAATGATTGAAGGATAGAAGGATAGAAGGATAGAAGGATAGAAGGATAGAAGGATAGAAGGATAGAAGGATAGAAAGTTTTAAAATTTTCGGTTTGCATCATTGAAAAGTGCATGTTGAAATAAACAATCTTACGAATCAACAATTATATTCATTGTTTTCTCTATTTTTGCCTTATGAATGCCCCATTAGCTGAAAGAATACGCCCCAAAACGCTTGATGATTATATCAGCCAGCAACATCTGGTAGGAAAAACCGGTGCGTTAACTCAGCATATCAAACGCGGTGTCATTCCTTCACTCATTTTTTGGGGCCCTCCGGGAATTGGCAAAACAACCTTGGCAAATATTATTGCCCATGAATCGGGCAGGCCTTTTTACACATTGAGTGCTATCAACTCAGGAGTCAAAGATATTAGGGAAATTATCGAAAAAGCCAAACAAAGTGGAGGCTTGTTTACAACCAAAAATCCCATTTTATTTATCGATGAAATCCACCGATTTAGCAAATCGCAACAAGATTCTTTATTGGGAGCTGTTGAAAAAGGATGGGTTACTTTAATTGGTGCTACTACAGAAAACCCTAGTTTTGAAGTGATTCCCGCCCTACTCTCCCGTTGCCAAGTCTATATTTTGAATTCTTTTGACAAAGATGATTTGATAGCGTTGTTACAACGAGCCATTAATGAGGATGAAATTGTTTCTAAAAAGAAAATCAACCTTAAAGAAACTGATGCATTGTTACAACTATCGGGTGGCGATGCCCGCAAACTCTTAAATATTTTTGAGTTAATTGTAAATTCTGAAGACAGCCCCGTACATATTACCAATGATAAAGTATTGAAAAAAGTACAACAGAATACGGTACGGTATGATAAAACGGGTGAACAACACTATGATATTATTTCTGCATTTATAAAATCTATTCGTGGTAGTGACCCTAATGCAGCTGTATATTGGCTAGCAAGAATGTTAGAAGGTGGTGAAGATATAAAATTTATTGCCCGCCGAATGGTTATTTTAGCCTCTGAAGATATTGGCAATGCCAACCCTACCGCTTTAATTTTAGCTACTTCAACATTTCAGTCGGTATCAATTATCGGCAACCCTGAATCGCGAATTATTTTAAGCCAATGCGCTATTTATCTGGCAAATTCGCCTAAAAGTAATGCTTCGTATTTAGCCATTGACAAGGCCCTGAAATTGGTTAAAGATACCGGAGATGTATCGGTGCCACTACATTTACGAAATGCCCCCACCAAACTGATGAAAGATTTGAATTATGGCAAAAATTACCAATATGCCCATAATTATGAGGATAATTTTATCGACTTAGAATTCTTGCCTGACAGTGTTGCCAATACGCAATTATACACTCCGGGCAACAATGCCAGAGAAAATAGTTTTCGTGAATTTTTAAGAAAGCGCTGGAAAAATAAATACGATTATTAGCCGTTACATTTTTATGAAATGAGCCATAACAATTAAGCTGATACCCACCAAAATGATTTTTGGCGAAATTCCATCCGACAATTAAAAATAAATAAAATATAAACAGATGAAACGCCTCATTTATCCTTTTTTTAGTATCGTTATTTTTTCTTCTTGTGCCTCTCAGCAAAACGAACAAATACTACCACAAAACAAAAAGGCAATTTGGATTTCGAAAGCCTTGACAGCCATACAAAACAATCAATACCCAAACATTAAAGGAATTGCTTGGTGGCACGAAAATTTTGACGATGCCAAACTGCGGTTAGATTCATCTCCTGAAAGTATTGAAGCCTATAAAAACAATATTTCCCCTTCTTATTTTATCAGTGAACTTACCTTTACCAATTCAAAATTAGACATTCCTGCCAACGGTGTATACCACGGTGCTTTTCCTGATTTTGGAGGCGAAGAAAGTAACGTTACAGAAAAGCGTATTACCGATTTTGAAGCGCTTACAGGCAAGGCAATTGCTTGGGCTTATTTTTCTGACAATTGGTTAGATAACCTAAGTTTTCCGTATGATGAAGT
>DRQI01000185.1 GCA_011330545.1 Flavobacteriia bacterium | reverse complement strand
CCTAAATTTTCAACCGAGCCCGAGCCGTTACCGATAAATCAGAAAACCGCTTGCTTAAAAATTTATAATAACCAACAATACCAATCATAGCAGCATTATCAGTAGTATATTCAAACTTCGGAATATAAGTGTGCCAATGGTATTCTTTTTCAGCATCGCGCAATGCTTTTCTAATTCCCGAATTTGCAGAAACCCCACCCGCAATAGCAATATGCCGTATACCTGTTTGTTGTGAGGCCGCTTTTAATTTTGCCATTAAAATAGAAACGATGGTATGCTGTATAGATGCACAAATATCATATAGGTTTTCTTTGATAAAATCAGTACCCGTTTCTTCAGATTCTTTGACTTTTTTCTGAACAAAATACAGTATCGAAGTTTTTAATCCGCTAAAGCTAAAATCCAATGTATTCTTAGTTTTAGGATGTGGAAACACAAAGGCTTTCGGGTTTCCCAATTGCGCATATTTATCGATATACGGGCCGCCGGGATAAGGCAACCCCAATATTTTAGCCGATTTATCAAAAGCCTCACCCACAGCATCGTCTAAAGTTTCACCGATAACTTCCATCGAAAAATAATCGCTTATTTTTACTATTTGCGTATGTCCGCCACTAATGGTCAAACATAAAAACGGAAAAGGGGGCATGGCTTGCCCTTCGTCAATAAAATGTGCCAATATATGAGCTTGCATGTGGTTTACGGCAATCAAAGGGATATCCAAAGCCATGGCCATAGACTTGGCAAAAGAACTGCCTACCAATAGAGAACCTAATAATCCGGGACCTTCAGTAAAAGCAATGCCATGCAATTGTTTTTTGTCAATACCGGCCCTTGTTAAGGCCTGATGTACAACCGGAACAATGTTTTGTTGATGTGCCCTGGAAGCGAGTTCAGGAACCACACCGCCATACTGCGAATGAATTTCTTGATTGGCCACAACATTAGAGAGTACGCTGTCGTTGTGTAATACGGCAACGCTAGTATCATCACAAGAAGATTCAATGGCTAAAATATATGTTGATCTTTTTACGGGCATTTTATTACTTAGGCATAAAAATTGTACCTATAAATTGTGTATTTTTAGGCTTACAAATTTAAAACAATAAAAACTATCAAACGACTAAAAAAAATAATACTGAGAACAGTAGTAATTCTATTGCTTTTATTAGTCTTGTTGATAGCGCTTTTATCCCTTCCGGCAGTACAAACCGGTATTGCAAAAATTGTCACCAAGAAGATTAATAAAAAATACGATACCAATATAGTCGTTAAAAAAGTAGACCTGTCTTATTTGGGGAGTATCAAACTCAAAGAAATAGAAATTAATGACCACCATAATGATTCGCTAATCTATGTTGACAAACTCTCAACTTCCATTTTTAATTATCGAAATATTTTAGAAAATAAAATGGAATTTGGCGAAATTGAATTAGACGGCGTCAATTTTTATTTAAAAACGTACCAAGGCGAAACCAATGACAACCTCTCTATTTTTGTAGAGAAATTTGAGAATAAAAAAATCCCCAAAAGTAACGCACCGCCGTTTTTACTAACCTCTTCAAAAATAATCCTCAGCAATACCAATTTTTACCTATACAATAAAAATAGGCGTGAAGAGGCCATTGCGTTTTATAAAGATATCAATGGCGCTGTCGAAAATTTCAAGGTAGAAGGCCCTAATGTCTATGCAGCAATCAAAGAGGTGTCTTTTACAGAAAACCACGGTATTAAAGTAGTAGGTTTCTCAACAGATTTTGTGTATACAACAACCAAAATGACTTTTGCCAACACAACATTAAAAACAGAGAATTCATCTTTAGAAACCGAAATGGTATTTGATTACAAGCGCGCTGACCTTAAAGATTTTAACAATAAAGTACAAATAGCGGCAACTTTTAAAAATGCCAATGTATCGCTATTAGATTTAAACAAATTTTATGCAGAACTCGGTAAAAATGACAAAGTAAGTTTCACTACTGAATTTAACGGAACCCTAAATAATTTTACATTAAAAAACCTAAAATTGATTTCTAACAGAAACTCAATTATCAATGGCACTTTCCATTTTAAGAATGCTGTAAATACCGAAAAGGGTTTTTCATTAAATGCCAATATTTCTAATGTATCGTCTAACTATCAGAACCTAAAACAATTATTGCCCAATATTTTAGGAAAAACATTGCCTACAAGTTTTGAAAAATTAGGGAGGTTTACTATTTCAGGAACATCTTTTGTTACCGGTGAATTGATAGATGCACAATTGACCATTAACAGCCAATTGGGCAAAACCATATCCGACCTCAAAATGACCAATATTGATGATATTGACAATGCAAGATATGTTGGCAAGATTGAGTTTATAGATGTAGAGTTTGGTAAAATAGTAAACGATAGCCTCATTGGCAAACTGTCATTAATTGCCGATGTAGACGGGCAAGGCTTTACGCTCGAAAAAATCAATACTTCCGTAAAAGGAAACATTTCAAAACACCAATACAAAGGATATACCTATAACGATATCGATATCAACGGAGTCTTTAAAAACCAATTGTTTGACGGAAGTTTAGTGGCTAGGGATAAAAATTTAAAAATGAGTTTTAAAGGCTTGGCAGATTTGTCTTCAACCACTTATAAATTTGATTTTATTGCCGATGTAGCCTATGCCAATTTTAATCGGTTAAACCTTTTTAAAAGAGATTCAAAAGCCATTTTAAAAGGGAAAATAGATATTAAAGTAAAAGGGAATTCATTAGATAACCTTGCCGGAAAAATCAATTTTTCAAATGCTTCGTATACCAACCAAAATGACAATTATTATTTTAAAGACTTTAACGTATCGTCTACATTTCAAGACAGTACACGGGTAATAACTGTAAATTCAACCGATATTATCGAAGGAAAAATTAAAGGTAATTTTAAGTTTAATGAGTTGGGTAAATTGGCCACCAATTCGTTGGGGAGCATTTATACCAATTTCAATCCGGCACCCGTTTCAAAAGGCCAGTTTCTCAATTTTAATTTCAAGATTTATAACAAAATAGTAGAAGTGTTTTTTCCGAAAGTAAAACTGGGTGCCAATACTACCATCAAAGGAAAAATCATT